>CAZKOI010000515.1:0-2373 GCA_964554315.1 uncultured Enterobacterales bacterium
CACCGTGGGCACCGATTCACCGGTACTGTCCCCTTCCCTCACGACACGCGGCGACGAGATTGCCTGTACCGTCACGCCCTCCGATGGGACTGAGGTAGGGGCTGAAGTGACCTCGGATTCACTCACCATAGGCAACTCTCCTCCAGCAGTCGCGATGGCCGTCATCACTCCGGCGGACCCCGTCGTGGGCGACACACTCACCTGCAGTTGGTCCGCCTTCGTCGATGCCGATGGAGACGCAGATACATCCACAGTCGCTTGGTTCGTCGATGGCGTTGAGTCGGGCAGTGGCGCCAGCCTTTCCAGCGGCTTTGTCGGTGGTCAGACGGTGGCCTGTGTTGTCACGCCCTACGACGGAATTGATTTTGGCTCCACGGTCGAGGCCAGCGTGGTTGTCGGCAATACGCCCCCATCAATCGAGACGGTGAACATCACGCCCGACCCCGCCCAGGCCGCCGATACATTGACGTGTGTATGGTCTGGATTTGCGGATGTAGATGGAGATGTCGATTCATCGACTGCCGCTTGGACAATCAATGGTGCACCTGCAGGGTCGGGCACCACGCTCTCGGGAGGATTTGTCGAGGGAGACGAAGTCGAATGCACCGTCACCCCCTCTGACGGTGAGGACGTGGGCGAGCCGATGTCTGGCAGTACAACAATCGCAAACACACCCCCATCGATCGCAGGCGTGTCGATCACACCAACTGATGCTGACTACACAACAACGCTGACCTGCACCTGGCGGGGCTTCAGCGACATCGATGGCCATGATGATTCGTCAGCAGATCACGTCTCGTGGCTGAACGGTGACGGTGAGGAGATAGGTACAGGAATCAGCCTGTCAGGAGCCTTTGTGGGCGGCGACAGTGTTCGTTGCAGTGTCACGCCCTTCGATGGCAGGGACCTCGGCACGCCTGTGGTTTCTCCGGCCATCGTCATCGACAACTCTCCTCCCACTCTCGCCAGCGTTTCACTCCTGCCCGTTGAGGCAACGGTCGAATCGACGCTCACCTGTTCACCCGGCTCTGCGTCAGATCCTGACGGCACAACGGAGTTCACCTATACCTACAGGTGGGAAGTCGGCGGCGTGCTTCTGGCAGGCGAGACAAGCAGCACCCTCAGCCCCCCCCTGTTCACGCGAGGGCAGGCAGTCATCTGTTACGTCACGATTTCTGATGGCGCCGACTTCGGCGACGAAGTCGCGTCCAATATCATCACGATCCGGAACTCACTGCCAGTCGTTGACTCAGTAGTCATCGCACCCGAAGACGCCCGTACCAACGATACCATCACAGCAACTGTGGCGATGTCGGATGCGGACGGAGACTTCGTATTGGGCCGGTTCCAGTGGAAGGTCAATGGTGTGGACGTGACGGGACTGGCATCCGATAGCCACGTCCTCAACGGCGCGCTTCACTTTGACAAAGGCGACTCAGTCCAGGTCACCGTGACGCCGGAAGAGGCCTCTTCGCCTGGCGACTCCGGTGCGACGGGCGCCCCAATGAGCTCTGGGGTTATCGTGGTCCTCAACACCATCCCTGGTGATCCGGTTGTTGAGATCGAACCGCTCACACCTCAACCCGAAGACGACCTCTTCTGTAGGATTGCGACTCCCGCAGTCGATGTCGATGTCGACCCGCTCACATACGAATACGAGTGGTACAAGGATGGTATCCTGACGGAAGTGGATGGGGCCGTTGTCTCTGCGTCGGCCACTCGCCACGGCGAAAGCTGGGAGTGTGTCGCTACCGCATTCGACGACGAGGCTGAGGGCGGGTCTGATGCCTACACCGTGGCGATCAACGACACCACGGATCCGGACCCACCCGTCTTTGATGACCTCGCAAACTATGTCAACGAGACCGTCCAGACCGTCAGCGGAAGTTGCGAGCCATTCGCAAACATCGACATCTTCTGCGACGACGAGCTCGGAACCGATCACTACATCACCGAGTGTAGTTCGTACGGTCGCTTTAGCACGACCGTCTCACTCATTCGCGGCGACGTCTCCTCTTGCGTCGCTATCGCCACCGATCTCGCAGGAAATGAGTCGGGCGTCAGTGCATCGCACACTGTGGAGTCATGCTCACCATTCGATATCTACGAGGACTCGACGGATTATGGAGACATCCCCGGTGATGTGGTCGATGAGTGGGCGAGCATGAGCGACGCCGGGACTACTGTGATTGAGATCCACGGCAACGTCCTCGATGAGGATGAGGATGATTGGTACCTGATCAACACCACGGATGACATGTCTGCGGACCTTGCGGCTGGCATCGACTACTTCAACCTCCACGTCGAGCTGACCGCAGGGACTTCCGACTACCGCTTCGTGGTGCACAAAGGCGGTACGGGCGCGGGTGACGA
>CAZKOI010000516.1:0-2342 GCA_964554315.1 uncultured Enterobacterales bacterium
GGGAGATTCTTGTCCGTAATGAGGAGGTCAATGGGTTGCTCATCCATGACACGAAGCGCATCGGTGCCGTTGCCGACGCAGGTCAGACGGACGGGCTCATCCTCGAAGACGGCCTTCAGAATTTGTAGAATGACCGGCTCATCATCGACAATGAGCAGGTGCTTTCGCGGCGTCTGCGCCTCCATGTGAAAAGCCCCCTAGGCACCACAAACTTACCACACCGACCGAACTATATTCACGGTCACTTCGATTGACACCCAGCCCACACGCACTAAACTCTTCGCAAGGCTGCGCCGTTAGAAGCGCACACCCCTTGGAGCGCTCGTGCTGTCAAACATCAACATTCTCTTTGTTCCCGTTTTCGTGACTGCAGTTGTCGGCTGTGCCGCGGGTAGCGGGTCAAATCGGTCCATCGGCAGTGAGGCTTCATTGCTCACTGAGCGTCCAGCCGACAACGGCCTCGTTGAACAACAGATCGATCTTAACCGAGACCAAAAGGCCGATGTGTTCAACTACTTCCGAGACCGCAAGGAGACCACCCGCTTGCTCGTTCGCAAGGAGGTCGACTTGAACTGGGACGGCAAGATCGACGTGCGGACGTGGTTTGATGATGCGGGTGAAATCGAGAAAGAAGAGATGGACGGCGACTTCGACAGCCGCGTCGACTGGATCGACCATTACCGCGGTGGCAAGCGCGTGATGAGTGAGATCGATACCGACTACAACGGCGCCATGGACCTCTTCAAGTACTACGAGAATGGTCTCCTTCGGCGGAAGGAGCGTGACTCAAAGGGTGACGGTCGAATCGACTTCTGGGAATACCTTGATGACACAGGTAACGTCATCCGTACGGGTCGCGATGTCGATGGCGACGGCATCATGGACATCCGGAACGAGTAGCTAGCCCACACTTTGGAGCAGGTCAGCGATGGTCTGCTCGATAGAGAAACGGGGCGACCAGCCAAGGTCCCTAGCCGCTCGGCTGTCACCCCGAAAGACCGGCACATCGTCGGCCCGCACTCGGCCCGGATCTACTCGCACGGACGCACCGGTCGTGCGTGTCATCAGGCCAATCAGCTCATGCAAGGGCCGAGCAATCCCGCTCGCAAGGTTCACAGTCGAGCACTCGGGCGCGTGCTCTGCCAAGATCACATAGCCGTCGACGATGTCACGAACGTCGGAGAAATCTCGCTCGACATCGAGGTTACCAACCACTACCTCGCGGGCACCCGACTTCACCTGAGACGCCCAGTCTGCGAGCACAAAATCGGTTGACTGCCCGGGACCAGAGTGGTGGAACGCTCTTGCAATCACGACGTCTCGGTCGATTGAGGCGACCACCGCCTCAGCCTCAACCTTGGATTGAGCGTACACCCCGCTTGGGTTCAATACGTGGTCCTCACGGATTGGGTCCGTCACGGGCCGTCCGTAGACATGGCAGGTGCTGGCAAACACCCCTCGGGCGTTCCTTGGCATCGCCTGAAACACGTTCCGTGTGGCTGCAACGTTCGTCGCAAAGGCCAGCTCGGGTGAGGCCTGACATCGCCCAAGGTGAGTCATTGCGGCAAGGTGGAAAACGACTGACGGCTGTATGCTCGCCATCGCCGCCGCAACGCCCTCGCCGTCGAGAATGTCCTGCTCCAAGTAGCTTACGCCATCAATACCATCGGTGGGGACCCTCCGAACTAAACCAAACACCTGTGAACCGTCTAAGACCAACCGTCGGGACAGCCATCGCCCTGCGAACCCTCCTGCGCCCGTGAGAACGACTCTCACCGCTCCTCACGCGTTATCTCGGCCCGAACCATACGCTCCACCAACTGGTCGAAGCTTAGCGTTGGTGCCCACCTCAAAGCCGCTCGGGCTCGACTCGAATCTCCGCAGAGTGAAGGAATATCAGCCGGCCGGATCAGGCTGGGGTCGTGGCGCACGTGGTCGCCCATCCGAAGCCCACCACAGGCAAAGGCACGCTCTGCAAAGTCCGCAACAGACCAACTCTCCCCCGAGGCAATGACGAAGTCGCGCGGCTTGTCCTGGCTCAACATGGCAAACATCGCCTCGGTGTAGTCGCCGGCAAAGCCCCAGTCCCGTCGAACCTTCATGTCCCCCAAGTGCAGCTCCTTCTGCCGCCCGGCCCGTATTGCAGCCACCGCTTGGGCAATCTTGCGAGTGACAAACTCAGGACCACGTCGCTCGCTCTCATGATTAAACAAGATGCCGGCCACGACAAACATGCCATGGGACTCGCGATAGTTGATGGCCAGGTGGTGAGCGTAGACCTTAGCGACCCCGTATGGCGAACGAGGGTGAAAGCGCGTGTCTTCGTTCTGCAGCGCGCCCTC
>CAZKOI010000517.1:0-2338 GCA_964554315.1 uncultured Enterobacterales bacterium
CAGGGGTTGGCAAACGACGCTTGCTGTACGCCGCCCCATGTGCTGATGGGTTGTCCGGCGAGGGCCTCCCCGGTGGATATGTGGGTGGTGTTCGAGATCTGCAACATGGCCGACAAGCTCACGGTGAAGCCGGTGGGCAGGTCCACTCGATAGGGAAGGCCCCGAAGGACCACGATGTAGTCAATCTCCTCTTGCTGGGGGTGAGCATCGAGGCATGCATTCAACGCGCCGAGCACGTCGGTGCGGTAGGCTTCCAGGTCGATGCTGTCGCTCGCAGCGTCAATGTTGGACACCTCGCAGAGTGCACCGGGGGGAAGGGCGCGTTGGGTCGCGTAATGGTCAGCGAGGTCCAGAGCGCTGGGGTCCTCGGCGTTCGCCAAGACCAGAACGTTCGCGGGGCCGCCGCCGCCGAGCGCTGAAAGGGTAAACAGAAAGACGGGAATCATAAGCGCCGAGTATACGCGAGGATAGACCCTTGCCTGCGGGAGTTTCGGTGACGCCGCGACCCGAGGCTGAGGTGTCCTCAGGGGCTCTATGCGCGTGCACTCCGACTCCCAACCTCATAAGAGCCCTCGGACTGGAGAACCGATGCGCTCGACCCTTGCACTCTTTGTTTTCGCTCTCAGCCTGACCTCGTGTGACCCTCCCGAGCGCGTCATCAGCAACACCGCCTACACCAGCAAGGGCGTGGTGGTGGCCCACGGCGGGGGCTTCGAGGCCCGCGTGGTGGAGGCCCTCTCGAAGATCGACGGGGAGACGCTCTCGAAGGAGGCGATTGAGCGTGTTCAGGGAAACAAAGGCAAGGTCTTGGTCGACGACCTCACGAAGGTGTCGGGACTCCCGGAGTCCCTCGAAGTGTCGAGCTTGTTCGATGATGCCGGCATCAAAGAAGCGCTCTTCGGCACGGACGAGACTGCCGCGGCAGACCTCCTCTTCGAGAAGGGCATTCGGACGGTCATCGTTCATCACACCCTCTCGCCGAGCACAGATGTGGGCTCTCGCGTGCTCGCCCGACTCATTCATCACGACTACCTGGTGCGGTTTCAGCTGGTTCGGGTCACGGAGCACACGTTGATATACCGCGTGCGGAAGGCCCCCGTGGTGTTTCCTCAAGGACTGGCGGAGTCAATGCTGCGGTACCTTCGAGAGCGCATCAAGGGTCAGCCACCCGTCCCTGTCCCGGACTTGAAGTCCGAGACAGGAAACTGGACTTTTGTGGCCACGATTCGGGGCCAGGGACGTGAGTTGGCCTTCGCCTTCGCCCAAGATCGTAATCTCCAGAAGGCGATGGAGGAGTTGGCGGTGGACCTAGAGAAGCGCCACCGTCGGCGGGTGGAGTATTACGGCTTTCCGCCGCTCAAGGACCACATCGACGATCTACACATCGAGATTCAGCGCGTGGTGGAGCGGGCTTACATCGAGAATCGTGATGACGACTTCCTCGCCCGGTACTGGGAGATGGGTGCAGACGGGGTCTATTACCTCGAGAAAGACCGCAAGAAGCGAGGCGTCGCTCCCGGCTCGTTCGCCTACACTCGCTCCTTGAACCGACCCGATGCGTTCCTTCGAGCGGCGGCCAAGGAGAGCCGGATGTCCAACAGCCGGCCTTGGCGAGAGGCAGGCAGCTGGATGGAGAGTTTTAGGACCATTCATTACGCCGAGATGGGCGAAGAGCGTCGTGTCGTGCCCTTGTTTAGGGGCTTCAAGGTGGTGCCCGAGAGCGCCGTCACGATTGCGTCCGTCAGCCAGGCGGTGGTGAGAGCGGGTGAGTGGTACCTGGCAAACCTGCAGCCGGATGGGTCGGTGGTCTACAAGTTCTGGCCCTCCGAGAATCGGTACGCCAATGAGAACAACCTGGTGCGCCACACGCTCTCGACGTGGAACCTCGTACAAGCCTACGAGCTAGAGCCGCGACCGGAGTTTCTTGAGGCGGCGAAGGCCACGCTCGGCTTCACCCAGAGTCACCTCGTTGAAGAGACCAATGCCGAGCACGGGGAGATGCTCTTCTACCGGTACAACAACAACCAAAAGCTCGGTGCTGTGGTCATCAACATCCTCGGGATCGTTGACCTAGCGAGGGCCACGGGCAGCAAGGAGTACGACCCGCTCCTGAAGAAGCTCGGCAACTTCACCAAGTTCATGGCGGAGGACAACGGACGCTTCCTCGGGTACTACGTGCCCAAGGGCCACAAGTACCACGGTCAAACCAACGACATCGTGCCCGGCGAGGCCGCCCTCGCGCTGGTGTATCTCGCCGAGTACTTTGACGATGACTCTTGGATTGAGGACCTTGACAAGTACTGGGCGTACTACATGCCGTTGTTCCGCGAGCGAGCGG
>CAZKOI010000518.1:0-2337 GCA_964554315.1 uncultured Enterobacterales bacterium
CGTCAGCGTCAGCGTCAGCGTCAGCGTCAGCGTCAGCGTCAGCGTCAGCGTCAGCATCCGCGTCCATGTCCATGTCCATGTCGGTGTGGTCGTGGCTGGTGTCGTCGTCCTTGTCACCACAGGCGGCAAGGCCAAAGCCCAAGAGGGCGAGAATGAGTGAGTTACGCATGAGGATCTCCTCTAGTTGTCTGCGTTGAAGAGTAGGAATGAAGCGTAGCCTGGGAGGCTTCCGAAGAGCTGGGGTTCCCAGGTATGCGCGCCGCCATCGTCAGCCTTGTAGGTGAAGATGGGTGCTCCAGGCGCAACAAAGATAGACCGAACGGCGGCGTCGGTAGAGGCGTTTCGTTCGCCGGCGGTGTAAAACATCCCATCGGACAGATCGTCGTCAAGGTAGTAGAAGTCCGCACAGCCGGTGCATGAAAGCGATGCTCCCGACACGTAGTCGAGGTTTACATCCATGACAAATCCGGCCATGAAGCCCGTTGTGACGGCATCTCCATCGTAATCGTCGAGGTTCGCGTCGACCTCGCGGCCGTAGTCGAGTGTCACCAGGTACGCCGTCTTATCGGTCAGCTCGTCGCCATCGCCGAGGTCCTTGACGTCGTCAAAGTCGATGCCTGTGGCGGACTTCATCACGGTGGGTGAGCTGGCGTCGCAGTCCGCGATGCTCACAAACATGCCGATGCTGGGCGGGTCACTCAGTCCGCCGATGTGAAACTCACCCCCCTCACAGACCGCGCTCGCGGCCATGACGATGGGCTCGCCTCCGCTCAAGACGGGGGTTGGATCGAGGGCGTAGGCACACAGCACGTCGGTGTTTTCGGGCGACAAGCCGGTCGCGAGATCCTCAATGGTTCCCGAGACTGCAAAGCCCTCTGCGTCGCCGGTGTCGCCTTCCCCGCACTCCACGGGCTCGGGCGCTTCTTCAACTGCGGCACTGCTGCCATCGTCAGCAGCCGTGGTGCCCAGCCAGTCCGGCTCGACGTCTCGAGTTCCCAGACAACCTGTGGATACCACTAGCAGGACCATGCGGGACATATGAATTCTCCTCGAACGGGCTTTGCTTAACGCTTGTCAGTGAACGATGTCCTTATTTTTTTGGGCCTTTGCCGGTGAACGTGCCGCGTGGTTAGGGGTATCGAAAGCATTCGGAGCCTCCATGCGATCCATCCTTGTCCTCCTCTCCATCCTGCCAAGCGCTGCGCTCGCTGGGTCCATTCAGGCCCCGGGTGTCATTGCCGGGCCTGATTCGGGACCCACGACGCCGAACCCCGCAGCCACCTACTACAACCCGGGGGCGCTTGGCGCGGCAAAGGGCCTGCAGACGATGTTTGATGTGCAGGCGGCCAGCGTGCGGGTGGACATCGATTCGTGGCGCAATGGCGGCTTTGACCCGAACACGGGGGAGCCCTACAACACCGCAACTGCGCGGGTCTTGGCGCCCGTCATGTTTTTGGGCGGATCTTACGAGATTCTGGATGACCAACTTACCGCCGGGCTTGGTCTCACGATGCCTTTTGTAGGGGGAGGGGACTACACCAGCGGAGAAGCGGATGGCGCGCCGCCCTACACCAGCCATCAACGCTACTTTGGGGTCAACACCAAGGTGATTACGGGCCAGGTCATCCCCGCCATCAGCTACACGCCCGTCAAGGAGTGGGGTCTGCACGTCGGCGTGGGCATGACCTACACCATCGACATCTTTCAGATCACCAAGACCTCCAACATCATTCGAGAAGGCCTCGGCGGAACGGAGGCGGATCCGCAGCCGTACTCGACAGATGCCATCCTGAAGGGCTCAACTTCAGGCTCCCACATCGGCTGGACGGCGGGCCTCTTCTTCGACAAGTACGAGAAGGCCCAGGTTGGCGTCTCCTACACCTCGGGCGGCGACTTCAACGGCACGGGTGAGGGCACGGTGGAGTTTCCGGGCTTCTTGGTGTCGGACGGTAAGAACCGAAAAGTTGACGCCGACCTGGAGATTGCGCTCAAGCTGCCTGCCATCATCCGGATGAGCATCAACTCGCAGATCAACGACAAGCTGAACGTTGGCGCCATCATTGACCACTATCGATGGCATAGCTGCTGTGGAGACGAAGATGGCGACATCGCAGTCAAGCTCACCGACAAGAAGGGGAACGAGGTCGGATCGGGGGATGACGATGTCCAGATGTCTGTAGCGAAAGAGATTTATTCTCCGAGGCGCCTCTGGGATGCCAGCAACTACACCTTGTTTGCGGGCTATCAGACCAACAAGAACGTTTGGTTTGGCGGGCGTCTTGGGTACAACCAGAACGCCGTGCCCGACTATGCGGTCAGTCCCACCAATTTGGACTT
>CAZKOI010000519.1:0-2333 GCA_964554315.1 uncultured Enterobacterales bacterium
CCGCGCCATGAAGGACGCCAGCTCGTGCGCGTCCGCCCGGAGGGAGTGGTCGTAGAGGTACGCCCAGAGCGCCTCCTCTGCATCGCCCGCCGTGGCCGGCCTGTCGTCAACATTCTTCGCCAGCATCGACGCCAAGATCGCCCAGAGCTCGTCAGAAATCTCAGGATTCTCAATTCGCGGGTCCGGGATATCGGCCGCCCGCACCTTTCGCAGCTTCTCGGCCGGATCGGGGTCCTGAAACAGCCTGTGCCCAGCCAAGAGTTCGTACAGGACAACGCCTGCACTGTAGATGTCGGACCGATGGTCCATCTTTGCACCGGAGGCCTGCTCCGGCGACATGTAGGCGTACTTCCCGCCTCCGGGCATCCCTTCATTCGGCTCGCTCTCACCCACCAACCGGGCGATGCCAAAGTCAAAGAGCTTCACCTCACC
Source organism: uncultured Enterobacterales bacterium (assembly GCA_964554315.1). Lineage (GTDB taxonomy): Bacteria > Myxococcota_A > UBA796 > UBA796 > UBA796 > UBA796. The sequence goes on from CAZKOI010000519.1 coordinate 433, forward strand.
TGAGAACCCAATCATGACGTTGTGCGGGGACACATCTCGGTGAATCAGGTTCATCGTCCGACCCTGGCTGTCGGCGCGGCGGTGGGCGTGATGCAGCCCCCTCAGGATGCTCGCGACGATGTAGACGGCCAGCGGCTGCGGGATCCGCTCGCCCTCTCCCCGCATCGACTTGTTGATGCGAGTCAGGTCTCTGCCGTGAATAAACTCCATCGCGATGTAGTGGTCTGTACCGACTCGTCCCAGCTCGTAGATCTGCACAATGTTGGGATGGCTCAGGCTGGCGCTTATCTTCGCCTCTTTGATGAAGAGCCCAACAAAGCGCGCGGAGTTGGCGAGATCGGGCAAGATCCGCTTCACCACCAGGTGCCGCTCGAAGCCCTCGACGCCAAAGCTCCTGGCCAAAAAGATCTCGGCCATCCCACCCTTGGCGAGACGGCTGATGAGCTCATACTTTCCGAAGCGAGCGGGCAGTTCCATGGTCGGGTCCAGAGCGATCGCCCGTAGGATACCCTACAACAGCCATTGGAGATGGCACCCAGCCTCACAAAAGGCTAATCGGCGCGGATGTCTCAGCCTCTGCCCGTCGTTCCGCTGTCCAAGCCCGTCCTCTTTCCGGGGATGATTGCTCGGGTTCACTTTACCCTTCACACAGAGGTGGCTGCAGTCGACACCCACATCGACACCAACAGTCCGCTGGTGGTCATGCCTCCGGTCGACCCCGTTCGCGTCAATCCTGGACCCGATGACCTCGCGAAGGTCGGATGTCTGGCCCAGGTGACCCGAGTCGTACGGCTCGGAGACGGTTCGGTGCGAGTCCTTCTCGAGGGACTGGAGCGCGTCGTGCTCAAGGAGGTCCAGCCCGACCCTCAGTCCGGCATGTCGGGCACCGTCATACCGCTCGGTGACACGATTGAGAACCCCGCCATGATTGAGCGCTTACAGCTCGACCTGCAGGCCGCGCTGAGCGCACTCATCGAGAACGACCCGAACCTCCCCAATGGCCTCACTCGACTCGTGGGGATCGACGCCGACCCCTCTCGACTCGCGGATCGCATCGTATCCAACCTGACCATCCCCTACGAAGACTGGCTCGCGATGTTGTCGGAACAATCGCTCGACCGCCGTCTTGAGATGGCGTTGGAGTTCACAGCGAAGGAAAAAAACTACCGGACCCTGAAGAACTCGATCCAGCAGCGGACCCATGATCGGCTCGACAAGCAGCAGCGCGATTTCTACCTCCGAGAGCAAATTCGAGCACTTCAGGGAGAGCTTGACGGCTCAGAGGCCGGGGGCGACGAGACCAGTCGCTTGGAGACACGCCTCCGAGAAATCGGCATGCCTGAGGCGACTCTTGAGGAAGCCCTCAGTGAGCTGGGTCGAATGCGCCGGATGCCGCCAGACGCTGCGGAGTACAACGTCGCGAGGACGTGGCTGGACTGGCTCGTCAGCATGCCGTGGACCACCGCGACGACAGACGAAACAGACCTTCACAACGCGCGGCAAGTCCTCGACGAAGACCATGATGGGCTTGAGAAGGTGAAGGATCGCATCCTCGAGCACCTCGCCGTTAGCCAGCTCAACCCTGACGGGAAGGCGCCCATCCTGTGCTTCGTCGGTCCGCCGGGTGTCGGCAAGACGACGCTCGGCCAGAGCATCGCTCGTGCTTTGGGCCGAAAGTACCAACGGGTGAGCCTCGGCGGCGTGAAAGACGAGGCTGAAATTCGGGGCCATCGACGAACTTACGTCGGCGCTCTGCCCGGCCGCCTAATCAATGCGCTCAAGCGGGCAGGAACCAACAATCCAGTCATTGTGTTGGATGAAATCGACAAGATCGGAGCGGACTTTAGGGGCGACCCAACCAGCGCGCTGCTTGAGGTGCTCGACCCGGAGCAGAACAACGC
>CAZKOI010000520.1:0-2321 GCA_964554315.1 uncultured Enterobacterales bacterium
ATGTCACCTCGACTAAGCGGGTCGACACCTCCTTCTCGACCACACATTGCGCACCGTTTGACGACACCACCACCTGAACCTGACGTGTCGCCCAGCCCATGGGCCAGAGCCGGTCAAAGGAGACCTTCCCGCTACCGTCTCTGGTGGACTTGGCTTCAGCGACTAGCACACCCTCCTCAACCAGTCTGGCCTCCATCGGCGTGCCTGCTTCGTTCAATGGCCAGACATGGATGGCCACGTTCAGCATGCCCTGTTCTTTAGCCGATGAGACGTCCACGCTAATGTCCGCAACGGGCCCCGTAGACCGGCTAATGGGTCGCCAAAGAAAGGGCTGGATCTCTCCGCACGGGCCAACGGACAGCACCTCATTGGCACCCACAAGCGCCAACATGACCGTCAGCACCGCAGCGCCCATTTTTCGCCCAACGGGGCGCCTGCTTTCCGCCTTCTGAGTCACGGATAGGCGGGCCTTTACAGCATCGTCAAGGTCGTCGGAGTGCGCTTGCGACCTGTCAATTCTGCTCCACTGGCGGCGGCCCAACAGAAAGTCGGAGAACCCAAACGCGGCACTCAGGAGGTCAAAGAACACCAAGAGTGGAAAGGACAACGAGAAGAGCAATCGCCCCGTCGTTCGACCAGCATCAATTTGCGCTCCCGCGAGCCAAAATGTCCCGAGTCCCGCGGCGAGGAAGGCCAGCTCAGCCGTCCAAATGGCCGTCTCATTTGGAAAAGGGGTCACGTAGAGGTAGGCGTCGCCCAACACAACATCGGCCAAAAATGTGCCGCTTATGCAGACTTGAGGAAACACCACAAGCCAAGACACCAAGAAATCGTTGAGCTTGGTCGAACGCCTCCGCGACAACCACATCGTGAGCCCCGTCGCCACCAAGAGGGACGTGCTCAGCACGAGGGCCCGCACCGCCAGTGGAAAGAGGGCAAAGTAGTACAGGCCGTGCACAAGAAAGAAGCACCCAATGAGGACGGGCACCAGAAAGAACTGACCCTTGAGGAGCACAAGGACACGGTGTGCGAGCGGCGCAGTCGAGCTGAATACCTCGCGCAGGTGGCGGGCATAGGCGTGGGTGTGGCCCGCACTCCAGCGACGCCGACGAAACACGAAGCTCGGAATGTTTGGGGTGACCTCCTCGAACGACCCCACACGCTCGTCGTAGATGATCCGACTTCCCGAGAGCATCATGCTGTACGAGAGGAAGGTGTCCTCGGTGATGCAGTCCGTGAATAGATGCTCCCGGATCGGCGCACGACGAAACAGAGCTGTAGAGCCCGTGAAGGACACCAGGCCAAAGGATCCTTGAAGCGCTCGGTTGAAGAGCTCAAAGCATAGGTGGGAGAGGCCACTGTCCCATGACCTAGGCAAACCTCCCGTCGACAGCGCACGCTTACGAAACTGCACGGCGTCTGCCTGCTCGCCGACCAACACGCTGACGCCATTACGAACCCAGTCCAAGCACGCACGATGGTCGGCATCGAGCAGACCAACAAAGTCTGCGGTGGCCGACCTGAGAGCATAGTTAAGCTTGGCGTGCTTGGCCCGGTCACCGACTGCAACGACAAGGGTCCGCCTGTTGACGACGCCACAGGAAAGCTCCCACTCGCCGTCCCCCCTGTGAGCGCAGCCATAAGCGTCAACGAGTGCTGTGGCCGTTTCGTCGGAGAAGTCCTCGACTAAGACCTGTATCTCGATGTTCCCTCGGTAGTCCTGATCGATCAGGGTCCTCACCGTGTCGATGAGACCTGCCCCCTCGTGGTGAGAGGGAACCAAGACCAGCACGCTCCCATCAGGGTCCCGCGCCTCTCGATGACGGACCCGGCGCCCTGTCAGGACATGGAGCCAGACAAACGCAAAGAGTGTGAGCCAGTACAGGAGCGCGTAGACCACGATCCAGACTGCAGGACCCACCAGATAGGTAACCAACATGGAGTAACCCAGAGCCCGACTCTCAGACTGACAGGTCAACCACCGACAGGGACACAGGTCTCCAGGGTGGCGCACTCCATCGTGCCTTCACAGTCCTCCGGATCCTCTACGCCGATCAATGGCTCCACGCAGTCGCCGGAGGTGCCATAACCACAGAGGCAATCCGCCGCGGCACAAACCCGCTCGCTGCAGTCAAAGTTGGTGCACTCACAGTTGAGCGACAAGCACGCAAGGTCGTCCGAACAGGTCGCCCCGTCGGGCAAACCGCTCGGGGGGCCGCCGGTCTCACCGCTATCCCGCCCTCCGCTATCGACTCCCGAGTCAGTGTCCGCATCCGCATCCGCATCCGCATCCGCATCCGCATCCGCATCCGCATCCGCAT
>CAZKOI010000521.1:0-2314 GCA_964554315.1 uncultured Enterobacterales bacterium
TGGTCAGTCTGATGTGCGCCCTAGTGTGCCCATAAGGGGTAGTTGGGTTAGGCCGATTACATAGTGGGGGTTGGTGTCCTGGGACGACCCACAAGGAGACAGGCGATGAGCTGGAAATATCTGGTCCCGAATGGCTTCACGGCGCTCTCGCTCGTCTTGGGACTGGCATCAGTGACTCAGTCTGCCGCGGGGCACTTTGAGTCCGCGGCTTGGTTGATTCTGCTCGGCGTTCTGTTCGATAAGTTTGATGGCGCTGCAGCGCGGCTGCTTGGTGCGAGCTCAGAGTTTGGTGCGGAGATGGATAGCTTCGCCGACTTCGTGGTGTTCGGTACGGCGCCTGCTGCCCTGGCATTCTTCAGCCTCACCGGCGGAGTGATGGAGCCGGGCGAGGGCTTTATCGGCGGTGCGTGCGCGGTCTACACCCTCGCGGTCGCCATCCGCTTGGCTCGGTTCAACGTCACCGAGCCTGAGGGCGGCGAGCTCCTCTTCTTGGGCATACCCACCACGCTGTGCGGTGGTCTCTTTGCTGCGGCTTGGCTCGCTGCGGACTCCCAAGGGGTTGTCGCAAAGGTGGAGCCGGCTATCCCGGCTGTCATGATCACCATGGGCTTGATGATGGTGTCGAACCTGCGGATTCCCAAGTTCAGCACGCGGTGGTCGAAGCCGGTGAACGCCTTCCTCATGGTGAACTTCGCCATCGCGGTGGTGTTCATCACCTTGCGCCTCTATCCCGAGTATCTTCTGTTCCAGTCGTCGCTGTACCTGGTCGTGGGCACCGCTTGGGCCACCTTCCGCGGTGAGCAGGCGCTGGCCTCAGACGCTGAGGCTATCAAGGAGTCTGTCGCCTCCGAATGATGGTCGAGGCCAACAGGCACATCCAGAGCATGGCGCCCGAGTAGAGCATCGCCGCAATGAAGGCGTCGACATTCTGGACCCAAGCCGTGAGCAGCAGCAGCACGACGGAAATGCTCCGGTAGGGTGTGGAGAGCGCGACGGCTATCTTGTCTTCCCGCGGTCCTGGCGTGAGCCACCAGCCAAGGCCGAAGCACGCAACGACCGAAGCGTGGATGACGACCATCAGCGACATCGGAACGGAGCCGAGGCGCTGCACTTCGCTCGCAACCACGGCGATGGCAACCACCAGCAGGAGGACCTTGGAGGCGCGCTCGACCAGTGGCTGAATCCGAATGGACCAAGCCGTCCATCGGGCCCGGACGAACATAGCGAAGCCCAGAGGAAGGAGCTGCACCATGACGATGGTGCGAATCATACCGAGAACGGGCGAGCCCTCTTGGCTGCTAGACGGTAGCGCATCGAGGAGCCAGATCCCGAGTGGCGTGAGGAGCGTGTTTAGCAGGTTCATCAAAACCAGGAGAGAGACTCCCAGGGCAAGGTGGCCCTTCGCGTTCTGCACCAAAACCACCGCAACCGGACCCCCAGGGGCCACGGCTACAAAGAGCATTCCAGTCGCCCACATCCCCTCGAGTCCAGTCGCGTGGATGAGGCCAAGGAACACCAGAGGCACGCAGAGATAATTCACGACCAGCGCCGAAGCGACGACCTTTGGGGCCCGAAAAACAGCTTGGAGCTTCTCGGTGGTGAGGTCGAGTCCGACGGACAGCATCATGAAGATGACGAAGCCGCTAACGAGGGCCTCCTGAACCTCTGCTGAAGAATCGCTGAACATAGGAGGTGTGTTCTACCTAGCGAAGCGCGGACCAGCGCGGATCGGCATGAAAAAAGAGGACGTCGACTGCATCGACATCGGACAACGCCTTGAATTCGCTTCGCAGGATGCTCTGAGCCAGGGCTCCAGACACCTGGTGATGCCGAGGAGGACCTCCCGACGGACAGTTTTCGTACACGATCCTGGCACGAGGAGGCATTGGAATTGTGGCAATCCAGGTTCCGAGCAGGCTCACGGCCCGCTTTGCACGCTCCGGGGGTGCCTGTTCGAGGTGGAGCTCGATGGGGCATGGCTTGGTTGCGTCGAGAAGTAAGCGGGTGCCACTGGGCCATTGGATTGTGCGGGCTGAGCCGCGTGCACGTTCGTACCAATCGCCACTGTCGTCAGCACCGGTCACGCCTGCATTGGCAGGGGGCGCAGGTGAGCGCCCCGATGAAGAGATGCTGGACGGTCGTGATGGAGGTGGGGGCCCAAGCTTTTGGCGGCGCGGTCGGGACATGAACGCAAGAGCGACGCCGCAAACCGCCAGCAACACGTACGGCGGGAAGCCGATTGACGTGTCGAGCTCGACCATCACCATACCAATGGGCGACGTCCGCGCGGATTGCAGAACGTAAAAAGTGAACG
>CAZKOI010000522.1:0-2311 GCA_964554315.1 uncultured Enterobacterales bacterium
CACTGCAAGCGCGCTCGTTACGCCGACGCAGGCCTGCCCAGACAACTCTATCCAGGTATTCGGCGTGACGGGTGACGGGGGTGTCAGCGGGCAATCCGAGGCGTTCGTGGTGACCCCCGGTGAGCTTGAAGGGCTGAGTGTTCTGGCTACGCCCGAGCTCGTTCAGGCCGGAATGGACGATGTCGTGTTTTTTGTACACGGGACCGATGCCTGGCAGAACCGTACGGCTGACCCGATAGGAGAGTTGACGCTGTACGACGAGGGGGAGCCTATTGTTGAGGGCTCGGGCAGTGGTGTTTTTTCATGCGAAGCGGTGGTGGAGGGCACGGCTCAGTGCATCGCTCGCCTGTACAAGGCATCGCCGGGGCGAGTGGTAGAAGTTCGTGGCGAGGCAGGCATATCGGGTGAGGCGAACGCGGTTCAGGTGCTCCCGGGGCCTGGATCCTCGGCCGCTGTGACGATGACCGAGGACGAGGTCGTCGCTGGAGCCGGCTTTACGCTGAGTGTGTCTGTTGAAGATGCGTTCTCCAACCCGATCATCCTCAGTGCAGACGCGCTGGATGGGGTCCTTGTAAGCGATGAGTATGGCGGCGTAGATTGTGTCCATGTTTCTTCGGATTCCGTCGCTCGTACGTACGGATTCGAGTGCACTGTTACTGTCGCTGGGGCAGACAACGTGCTCCATGTACAAGTTCCCAGCGTGGGGGTCATCGGACACTCTGGCTTGTTTGATGTTCGCCCCGGGCCGCTGGCACGGGCGACACTAACGGTCGATGAGACGGTCATCGTCGATGGGGTTGATGTAGGGGCGGGATTTCCCCTTGCCGTCGAGGGTCTAGATGCCTTCGGGAACCGGGTCGACGGAGACTGGGTGGTGGATCTGCGGAGTGTGGCCGGTGGATTGGATGTGACGGCGCTCACGCTCGAGTCTGGAGTTGCTTTTCAGTGGGTGGTGCCGAGCGTGGCTGCCCGAGGCGAGTCAATCTGGGTCGTCTCCGAAGACGGCCTCCTCCTTGGGGGGAGTCAATCGTTTGATGTGAGGGCAGGGGAGCCCGTTGGACTGACGGTGCGTGCCGCTTCTCGTTGGGCCATTACGGGGCAACCCCTCGAGGTAGATGTGGGGGTCGTAGATGCTTGGGGCAACCCGGTCGACATCGCGACTTCTCCGGTTGACGTCGAGTTGGTGGGTGGTCTTGGCCCTGATGTTGTTGGCGTGACATCGGGATTATCCACGCTTGAAGTGCTCTTTGAGGAAGCAGGGCTTGGAGAGCGACTTCGAGTGTCGGTTGGCGACCTCACGGCCGAGTCAGATGCGATTGATGTCGCTCTAGATTGCGGACGAGAGGCACGAACCCTGTACGCTCTAGGTGTCGATGACGGGCGGGTATGTCTTACGGGTGAGTCTCTACTGCGTGTCAGATGGCCCCTCGACGGACTGCAGCACGTCATCCTAGAGGTGAATGGTGAGGTCGCGGCTCGTGGAGATGTCGACGATCTCGAGGTTCGGGTTTCCGAGCCCAGCTTCACCATGGTTGAGGGTTTGTTGATTGATGACGAAGCGTGTGGTGAAGCCGTTCAGTTTCCTTTCTACGCCGGCGCGGTAGATGCTCCAGTCGGTCCAGTGAGTCTCGCTGCAAGCACCGACGTACTCATGGTCGGTGGTAGCTCCTCATCGGCGGTTGTAGACCTGTTGGTGGAGGCCGAGACATGTGATGGTGGCCCGGCTTCATCGGCAAGCCTCAGAGTTCGGTCCACCAAGGGACGGATTCTCGAGCTCGATGACGGTGGGGCCGTGGTATCGACGGGTTCGGGCCTGCAGGTCGAGCTGGGAGATGATGGGAGTGCTTCGGTTGCTGTTTCGGTCATCGACGAGGTGACGGCCGGGACGACGAGTGTTCACGTGGGCACCGTTGATGGCAGCAGCAGCGGAGCCATCTCCCTCGCGGTCAGTGGTGACATTCAGGGCCCAGCCGTCGTGGAGGTCAGTCCATCAGGGCATTTCACAGGAACCACCTCGTTCATTGATGTCGAATTTTCAGAACCAATGCTCTGGGTGGATGACCTTTTGCCTTCAGGTACCTACCTTGACCTCACTGCCGAGGATGGTCGGCCCATTGATATCGCGGATGTTTTGTGGATGGCTGGGTCACGCAAGGTCCGGATCCTGCTTGAGGCTCCCCTCGACTTGAGCTCGGATGTGGTCACGCTAGACCTCTTTGACGAGCTCCGAGATGTGGCGGGAAACCGCCTCGATGGCGACCTTGACGGTGTCGCAGGGGGAACGTGGAGCCGAGACATTGGCGCATTGATG
>CAZKOI010000523.1:0-2310 GCA_964554315.1 uncultured Enterobacterales bacterium
CATGGCTCGGGGCTCCCTCGCAGTAGGCGGGCTGTGCCTCCTCAATCGGGTCTGAGGATGCGACGCCTGTGTCCATCAGCCCGCCGGTGTCCTCGTCAGTTGTGGCTACCCCGGTACCGGTGTCTTCCTCGACCGATGGACCGATAGACTGACCAAAATCGGACTCCGTCGTCTCCTCACCAGCCTTCGCGGCTCCTTCGGTGCCGGGGCTTGAGCTCTGGCAGCCAAGGATGAACAGGTAGGAAGCCGATGTAATGTAAAGACGGAGCATGGTGGACCTTCGTGTGTCGCCAATGGACGGCAAGAGGAGTGCCAAGGGTCTAAGAGCCTACGCACTGCCGACGGACCGACAACCCTCTCACGCAACCAAGACCCAGACCATGACAAAGCATCCCCCGCCCAAGGTCGTCCGACAGCCAGGAAAGCGAGCCCGTCTGGCTCAGATTCTGGACCGCGACGGCAGCACCTGCGTGTGGTGTGGCGAGCCCTTCGATGGACGCTTTCGGGTGGCCACCACCGAGCACCTCGTGCCCCGAATAAAGGGCGGACCAAGCTGGCTCGAGAACGAGATGGCGGCGTGCCGCCAGTGCAACAAGGCACGAGGCCACAAGACCATTGGGCAGTGGGCGAGTGAGTGTATCGAAGCGGGCTGGGCGCCGAACCTCGACGCCGTCACGGAGCGTCTGCAAGACCTCCTGGTGACCATCAACGAACGCGGCGGTCAGAGACGAGCGAGGGCGTACATCGAGAGCCAGCTTCGTCGACTGTGATGACGAGGGCCTCTCCGGTGCGCGAGCGTGCCGTTCGACACACCCTCAGCGTGACTCGGTAGTCCCCAATAGGCCCTTCAGAGTGAAGAGCTCCTGCTGCTCTCGAGTTCCTCGAAGGGTGTGGATCCCCATAGACTCCACCTCATCCGACTGCACCGCCTCAGCCACGAGCGCTGACATTAACACCGGAGCACCAAGCTCCTTGCACAGCGCCTCGATGCGCGCCGTCTCATTGACTGGCCCACCGATGACGGTGAAGTCAAGCCGCCTCGCGGTGCCGACATTGCCGAAGGTCACGCGCCCAAGGTGGAGTCCGATGCCCACTTCAAGGGGTTGGCCATCCGTTGTCTTGTGAGCAGCCAGCTCATCGATCGCTCCTCGAGCCGCCTGAATAGCCGCCCTCGCGACAGGTCCAGATCCGAGGTCTTGGTCAACTCGGAAGATGGCGAGAATAGCGTCTCCGATGAACTTCAATATCTCGCCCCCGTGCTGGGCAATCTGTCTGCCCACGAGGTCAAAGTAGTCGTCCAGCCGACCCAGTACGGCAGAAGCTGGATTCTCGTCCGTGTAGCGCGTAAAGCCCCGCAGATCGCAGAACCAGATCACCGCATCGATGCTCTCACCATCGCCGCGCCTGAAGCTTCCCGACCGGACATAGCGAGACGCCTGCTCGCCCACGTACACGTCGAGCAAGCTGGCCATCGCCACGCGACTCGACATCTCCGCCACAGAGACCGCCAGTAGCGGAAGAAGCCGGTCCCACAGCAAAAGATTTTCTTCCGTGAAGCCCCCGTCGACCTTCGTCGAGCATGACACATAGGACCAAAACCCTGGTGTGAGCTCGAGCGGCGCGATGAGATGGTCGGTAAAGCCCTTCTCCTTGAGCTCGGTGAGAATCGGAAAGCATCCTGGCTCGAGCTCGCCATCCAGGCGCCGTCGAAAGCCGGGCTCCCCGCGGTACATCGCGACAACAGGGCTCTCACTGAACAGGGCCGAGCCCCCAAAGGAGTGCTCCCGTCGAATGACATAGCCGCCACGGTCGCGCTCCCATCGAACGGACTCCAGCCAGACTTCCGGATGCATTGTTCGAAGGGTAAAGACGAACCGATCGACCACAAAGCCCTCTGCTGCCAGCCGTTCAATAAAGGTCTCGATGAAGATCTTCGGGTCCAGGTGCCGGGCCTGCGGACTAATGATCCATTGTGTCACCATCGCGTAAACTGGCTCCTAGGTACGATGTAGCCCTGAGAGATACCGGATCCACGGAAAGCAAGACCGTGGTGGGCGTCCGTGACCATACGCTCGGTCAGGGATCATACGCAAGAGGCTGACTTCAAACTCGGAGTGCCGCCGACGACCATTCACCGCTCGGCGGTTGCGCACTGTTTTGGGTTTGGCCACGCTCGATCGGTCCCGTGTGTGCTACTTACAACAGCCAAGGCTTGGGCAGTGAGGAAGGAATCGGTGAGCAAGGTAGACGCGTACTACACGGCAGGGAGGTGGCTCATGGAGCTTGCCGCACTGCGAAACATAGCCATCA
>CAZKOI010000524.1:0-2310 GCA_964554315.1 uncultured Enterobacterales bacterium
CCTCCCCTCACCCTGCAGGCCAGCAAGGAGTATGGCGGTCTTTACTTGCGCCGACGCCACCTCTGAGCGGAGTGTAGTGTTCACGAGTCGACCCCCCTCGAGGACCAGCGGGAGCTGCCGAGCTTGGCCTTGAAACCGAGCGCCAAGAGCGCGCAACGGGTCGGAGATGCGCCCCATAGGGCGTCGCTGGAGGGACGCATCGCCATCGAACGTGACCTGGAACGCCTGCCCTGCCAAGAGGCCCATGAGGAGCCTGGCGGAGGTGCCCGAGTTTCCGCAGTACAACGGTGCGGTCGGGGCCATGAACACACCATTCGTGCCACAGACACCCTCCGGTCCGATCATGACGCCGAGCTGCGTCAGGCATTGAGCGGTCGCCTCGACATCCTCCGACTGAAGGAGTCCGCGAATCCTTCCAGTGCCGCTGGAGAGTGAATTGAAGATGAGTGCCCGATGGGAGATCGACTTGTCGCCTGGGACGCGCACAGCACCATTGAGCGGCCTACCGCCACTGAGAGATACGACGTCCATCATCCCTGGGTGGCGTGCTGGATGAAGGCTCCCAGTCGCCTAAAGCGCTCGTACCTGTCCGCCCGGACGGCTGCCGGGGGAAGCGCCACTAGCTCGTCGAGCTGTCTGCGTAGTGCAGCACCTAAGTTGTTTACCGTCTCAGCGACGTTGCGGTGAGCACCCCCCTTCGGCTCCGCAACGACCTCATCTGCGACACCCAAGCGCAAACAATCGGCGGCGGTGATCTTGAGTGCCTCTGCGGCCTTGGGGCCCTCGGCGCGGTCTCGCCACAAGATGGCGGCACATCCCTCGGGTGAGATGACGGAGTAGACGGAGTGCTCAAGCATGAGGACTCTGTTGCCAACACCAACGGCCAAAGCGCCGCCTGAGCCGCCCTCACCGATGACGGTGCAGATGATGGGCACCTGAAAGGTCGACATCTCCATGATGTTGCGTGCGATAGCCTCCGCTTGACCCCGCTCCTCTGCATCGATTCCGGGGTACGCGCCCGGTGTGTCAATGAATGTCAGTATGGGGCGACCGTAGCGATTCGCCAATTCCATCAAGCGGAGCGCCTTTCGGTAGCCGTCAGGTCTGGCCATGCCGAAGTTTCGCTTGATGTTTTCTCGGGTGTTGCGGCCCTTCTGGTGGCCTATCACCATGACGGGCGTGTCACCGAAGCGCGCCAGGCCCCCAATCAAGGCGTGGTCATCGTGCCCCGCACGGTCGCCATGAAGCTCAGTCCAGTCCGTGAACAAGCCATCGATGTAGTCCAGCGGATAGGGTCTGGCGGGATGCCGCGAGAGCAACGTCTCTTGCCACGGCGTCAGCGACGAAAAGACCTGCTCCAACAGGATGTCGGCCTGCCGCTCGAGTTGCTCAATCGCACCAGAGAGGTCCGCCCCCTGAACCCGCTCCATTTCTCGAAGCGCTTGAATCCGCTTCCGGAGCTCGACAATTGGGCGCTCAAACTCGAGGGTAAAGTCCATGGCGGGCGCCTATTCCGTTCTTCGGTGACGGGCCTGTGAATTCATCAGAACGAGCCCGAGTACACCCCTGCCGCCGCCAAGCCACCGCCAACGACTGCGCTCCCGACGGAGATTCCTACCAGCCGGTTTGTCTTCGCCCGCTGCGTGCGCAGCGCACTCTCGTTCGTGAGGCTGGGATTGCTGAGGTCGTCGTACTTGTTCCGCTCCATGAGCGCGAGGGCATAGGTGCCCATGGCAACGGCACCAGCAACACCGGCACTAACGAACCACGTACGCTGTGAGACGCTAAACGGCTTCTTAACTGGCTGAATCGGCACCCATGGTAAGGGCTCAGGGCCTGCCATTGGGTCAGGCATGCTGATATCGAACTCGTCTACCTCCTCCTCTGTCGGAACCGCTGAGAGGTCGACCGGGGAGGAACAGAGCGCGATCCAGTCAAACTGTTTCTCAAAGTCGGTCCACGCACCGGCGACTTGTCCGTCAGGGCAGAGGGCTTGCGCGAGGTGAGGGCCCGAGCGAACAGCGTTCAAGGCCTGGTGCTCCACGCCGTCGACATAGGCTTTGAGCAACCCCCGCTTCTTTGGCACCTGGGTGTGCTGCGGGGGTCTCTGCTTGACTTCCGCCCGAAGTGCCTCAAAGTAGCCGCGAAGGCCCTTGTCGTTGAGAAGCTCCTTGTTCCATCGGAAATCAGGAAACACACTGAGCGCGTCGCGGAACTTATCAATGTCCTGCTCTCGATCGACGCCCATCACCCGCGGCGCTAACCCCTCCAGATAGAGAATCTCGGCGACCGTCGCGGCGTTGACCACCA
>CAZKOI010000525.1:0-2307 GCA_964554315.1 uncultured Enterobacterales bacterium
TCAGATCGTCGGGCTCAAGGCCGGCGAACATGGGGGTGCTGAACAGCGTGATCTCGATGTCCTCAATCTCGTCTTCTCGGCTCGCTGCAGCATCGGGAGGAGCAGCTTCAGGCGTGGGCACCGCGACCGCCATTGGAGGCCCCGGCTCCGGTTCCTGTTCCTGTGGATGGACAGACTCGGCCGACTCGATGGGGGCGTCGCTCTCCTCGTCAGCCGGCGGTTCGCGCTCCTCTTGTTCATCGAGCCAAGCTTGACGCCGAGCGTCTCGCAGGCGCTGGGCTCGATTTGAGAGCTCAGCGTTGACCGCACTTCGTCGGACGAGGTGACCGACGGCTGCACCGATGGGAACCAACACCCAGGCAGCCTGAATCCAGAGGGTGGATTGAGCAAACCCCGCGAAGATGGATGCGGCCAGGTCACGGTCAATCCCCGAGAGCATGCGCTGCGAGACCATGGCCGCCGCCGCGGCACCCGCGAAGGCCCCTGTCACCGCCCCACCGAACCGGCCACTCAAGACGACCAGAGCCACCGTAGAGGCAACGAACAGGCTCAGAGGGCCTGCAGCGGCGGTGGTGACCTGACTCGGAAGAGTCAAGAGGTAACCCGAAGGGTCATCGGTCGGCTGGAGCATCCGCGGGGATGGTGACGCGACATGCTCGTAAATCCCGCCTGAAATGACGGTTACCAATCCCCCCATGCTCAGGGCGAAGGGGGCATGCCATTCCAGAGGGTCACGATAGGTCCAGAAAGCGGCGCTGAAGAGAAATCCGAGCGTGGCGACCACCAAGAAGCCGCTGTAGTCGGCGCTCCCTGGCCCCAGCAGGAGGCCGATGCTCGGAAAGAGGAGCGAAGCGATCATGAATCGAGTCAGGGTGTGCTGCTCTGTCTTCAACATCGCTCCGCGCCGGGTTGGACAAAAGGGTCGAGTGGGTGCTCTGGACTCATGCTACCAGCCTCGCGAGCAGACAGGGTTGATCTGGCCTCGTCGATGTGTGCTTCGAGGCGAATCCGGACGGCTCGACGGCCCGGTGCTCGGCAGAGAGGCGCCCCATTGAGCACCCGAACCCCGCGCTTTTGGCTAACTGCGAACATTGGCTGTGCGCGGCGCGTGCCAGATATGTTACGGCCTCTCGACCAGGGCCCGGCTCTGTTGAAGCTTCGACCAAAGTCTGACAGGGAGCATGATTCATGCGCACCACACGCGGAAACCTCTCAAAACTCGTCCTCGCTCTGCCCCTAGTAGGCATCGCGCTGCCCGCTTGGGGTGCAGAGCCCTTCCCCACAGAGTGGACCGCGCTCACTCAGGCGGGGGTCGGGCTCGGCGACGTTGACACCGACGGGATGAACAACGGACGCGAGATTGTGGGGAACGAGGACTTTCCTGCGGTTTTTGTCTCGGAGACGCCGTCAGCGTTCTTCATTCGGCTTCGCATCAATGCGTCCCCCTTGGCGAGCTCGGGCGTTGAGCTTCGGCCCTACGGTTGGGGGTTGCTGATCGACACCGACGCGGAGTTCTCGGCGTACGAGCATGCGCTGACGATTGACGGCATCAGCGAGGAGATTGTGCTCGCGACCAACACCAGTCCAGGTTCGGTCGGAGACCCGTCTGATGTTGCGGAGACCGTCATCTACGAAGCGAGTGTGGTCTATGACATCGACTACCAGGTGGCGGTGGCGGACACCGCCTTTGGGGACGACGACGACTACTTCTTGGACTTTCAGATTCCCTCCGCAGCGCTTGAAGCAGCAGGCCTGCTCGGGATCCCGGTTCAGTTTATTGCTGGGACTTCATCGAGCGCTCGCTCGCTCTCCGTCGACGTGGCCGGTACCGACGAGGACGGCGCGGGCTCCCTGGCTCTGGCGGCGTCAGACCCGTACTTCTTCGGTGACTCGGACAACGATGGCCTCACCGACGAGGAAGAGGCCATTCTCGGGACCGACCCCCTCGATCCGGACACGGACGGTGACGGCATCGATGACGGAGAGGAAGTCAGCGACTACGACACGGATCCGTTGGAGCCCGATACGGACGGCGACGGGCTGGACGATGGAGAGGAGGTCCTTGATCTCGGCACCGACCCGCTCGATCCGGACACCGACGGTGATGGCGTCGATGACGGGGTCGAGGTGGATACCGACGGTGCCGATCCGCTGAACCCGGATGACGACGGTGACGGTGTGCCGACCGCTGACGAGCTTCCGTTCGGCGACACGGACGGCGACGGGACCGATGACTGGCTTGACGCGGATGACGACGGTGACGGTGTGCCGACCGCTGACGAGCTTCCACAGGGCGACACAGACGGC
>CAZKOI010000526.1:0-2304 GCA_964554315.1 uncultured Enterobacterales bacterium
ATCGTCAGGTCCGGAAACGTTGCCCACAGGTCAAGCGGCGACATGCCGAGCACATACCCTCGCTGGGTCACTCGTCCGTTGCCGTCGACCGTGGAGAGCGAGAATTCCCCTCCTGAGAGGTCGCCAGGGCCCAATGCATTGTCAGCCATGAACCATCCCGAGTAATCGTCGTAGTTCATGACCACTACGGCATCGTCGCCGAGGACACGTGCGGGGTCGTCCGGGTCAAGGCGCACATCGGCCGAGGTCACTGCAGCAGCATCGCTGTAGACAAACTCGCCGTAGTCTTCCTCAAATGCAAAGCCCAGCGTGAGCCGACCGGCAGAGCCGACCTCATCGCGAAGAAGGAGACTTCCGGGTGAAGCCTCCTCGACCTCTACCGAGGCGACTCGACACTCGTCCTCGTCAATCAGCTCGACCACCAGCTCCTGCCAAGTGGTGATGTCCTCTGCCCAGTAGTAGGTCTGTTCAAGCAGCGCGCGTCGCTCCTGAACAGCAGCGACGTCCCGTACGAAGTCACGGGGTTGCTGGAGTCGAAAAGCCTCTGAGGCACCATGGGCTCCGAAGACCAATGGAACCGCGGGAGGTTGCCGGTGTCCTGGACCGATGAATCGGACATCCCCGAGGGGAGGCAACTCTGAGATGGGCAACACCCCCGAAATCTCGGCTGCAAAACCAGCCTGCGGACCGACACCGGACCAGGCCTCTGCCGAAGCGTACCCCATCGCTGCACCGCACCATCCAAACGGGTACTCTTCACCGTCGTCGTAGACGCCCCAGGCTTCAATGGGACAGTCATACCGCAAGAGGCTGATGCTGGCGGTTTCTTCATTGACGAAGTCAGAGATGGGGGTCGAGACCGTCAAGAGCCCTTCAGCCGTCGACGCCCCCTCACCGGTGACCACGGAGACGGCCACGTCTTGCGGTCCCGCGGGAAGATCGGGCATCACGACATCGATTGCCCTGTCATCGACGTGGATGATCTCGGCATTTCGTCCCCCGATGACAACCGTCGTCGCGTGGGAGAGCTGTTTCCCTGCAAGGCGAATGCGTTGCCCGCCAGCCCGCCCCTCGACCACCGAAGGCTCCACAGAAGTGACGACGGGGTAGGCCGCCTTGTCGGACCAATAGTCCGGGTACGGTGCCCCTCCACACGCCATTAGCCACACAATCATGGCCACTCCAGTCGTGTCACCAACACATCGAGGGCTCGAGTTCGGACGCCTTCTGATCGTACTCGCTTGCCGTTCCAGGTCAGGATGTCCCTCATCTCCGCGCGCCCTTCATTCATTCGTCCGGCGGAGAGCGTTGCACCTCGAATGTCATCCCACCTCGTGGCCGTCCACAGCCCCGCGAGATCCTCAGGATGGAGAACAAACTCGCCGTCGTCGTCCGCCGTGCACGACAGCTCAACCAGCGGATTTGCGCCAGACCCATCGACACCGATGCACTGGCCGCTTTCGCACCTAAATCCATCGCCACAGTCCGACTCACAGCCACATGACCCCTCCGACATCGCGCCAAGAAGCCTAATGGTGATGGTCAGAGGCCCTTGGGTAACCGACGGTGTCCAGCCGATGACCATCGGTTCCACGAAAGGCCCCACAAAGCGGACATCATCTTCCTCACCCGTCCACTCGCCATCGGCCGAGTAACCATGGTGCGGCGGCCTCACGATGTCTCCATTGATGGACAGTCCTTCAACGCCATCCGGTAGGACGACCTCGCCATCTGTCAGCGGATAGGGAACTGCTCCGAGCGTCGACTCCGCCGGAACCACCGTCCCCGGAAAGGTCAGTGTCCAGCGTCCACCCGGTGTCCAGGTGTCGGCCAAATCCGCGTGGTCTTGCACAAGCGGCAGCAGAGCCTGTCCGTATCCGACATACCAACTCTCACCCGCTGGTCGGGGGTGTGCCGTGGGATCTCGCTCAAGGGAAACATGGGTCACACCGTCCGTAGAGAATCGAACTCTGTCGCCGACATCCACGTACTCTGTGGGTCCCACCTCGGCGGATGGGATCCGAACGAGGCAGGTGTCTACCGCCGCCGGGCCGGGACTCAGGAACGCCGAGACCCGATCAAAGGCCGTGATTGCCGGGTACCCAAAGTGAGCCGAGCCCACGACGAATGAGGTGCCGTCGGCGCGCGGAGCGTCCCCGTAGATGCCTGTCTGACCGTATCCGAGGTTCGATCCCCAGAGCCGGTATCGGGCCAGCTCGATCCGCCCCGACATCTCGGTGGGGGGCGCCTGAATGTCTTGAAGGCGTGTTCCCGCCCCATTGACTCGCACCGGGTAGTCATCCG
>CAZKOI010000527.1:0-2297 GCA_964554315.1 uncultured Enterobacterales bacterium
GTGGGGGTGGAGGAATGATGTCCGCGACAGGGGGTGGATCCGGCTCCGGCTCCGGCTCTGGCTCCGGCTCTGGCTCCGGCTCCGGCAAAGGTTCGGGTTCGGGTTCGGGTTCGGGCACAGGATCTGGGGTGTAGCCCCCGCCTGAACCCCGCGCGGCTTCAATCTCTTCAAGGCTTGGTGGCTTGTAGCCTCCGCCTGCCCCGTCGTCTGCGGAGAGGACGTCGGCCGGAGTCTCCGAGCCTGTGGCGCCTCCCCCTGCGATGCCGTAGGCGTAGTCGCCATCATCCTCGGACCCGCCACCGTCTCCATCGTCCCAACCACCGCCGCGCTCCGTCGTGCCTGCCGCTGCAGAGCTACCACCGCGCCGCTCCTCGCTGCCGTAGTCGTCGTAAGTTGAAGGCGGGGTCATCGGAATGTCCGGAATGTCCGGAATGTCCTGGACAGGGTCTCCGGCTACTTCAACGGGGTCGTCCGCCTCAGCCACAGCCTCGTCGCTCTTCAGGGAGCGTACGCCGAGATCTCCAGAGTAGTCGCTCAAGCCGGCAAAAGGACTGCCTGTGGGTAGCGAGTCAAAGTCCCAGAAACCAAAGCGCATATCAGCAGGCATCGGGTTTCCGGCCGCATCCGGGATCAGTCCTGGACCAACGGTCTTGCCCCCAACGTCGCACGTAGACCAGCCATCCGAGCAAGGAAACTTCGGAAACGCACCGTCATAGTCACTCCAGTCACCTGCCGCGGCGATCGCCGGGGTCATCAAGAACAGAAGCGTTGCATTCATTACCTTCACAAGTCCTCCATCGATGCCGCACTAGTTGGCGGCACCGCCCCCGGCATCAGACCGCTTTTTGTCTCGCCCGAACTGGATGATTGGCTCCTCGATATCGGAGTCCTGTAGATCGAGGCTATCGAGCATCACGTCGAACTGATTACGCCGCTTCTTGATGTCATACTGGATGACCTTTGTCAGGTATCCAGGTGCAGAGACCTCGAGCTGGATGCTGGTGTTTGGCTCAAAGATGAGCTCACTGCCATCGGGTAGATACAAGACAGAGCCTTCCCAGTGACCTGTCGCGGCGTTCACACGATGCCGGTCCGCCTCCTTTGGGTGCCGCACAACAGCGGTCGGAATGGGTGCGCCTTCACCGTCCAAGACAAAGACTTTGACCGGAACCCCCTCCCCCTGCGTCCGAGTGGTTGCGCAGCCCAGCGCTAGTCCGACAAAACTCAGCATCCACGGCTTCATGTTCTAGTCTCCTGCCTCGAAGAAGTTGAGGAGCGTACCTGACGGCGTCGAGTTTCGAGCCATCCGCTTCGCCCCGGCGTTCCAAAGTGCGAGCCCCGCCCCCTCGGACACGTAGTCACCGACGAGAGCCTTGGCCGTCTGAGCGTCTGCCTCACCAATCAACATCGCGGCCGTTGCCTTTGCGTCGGCTAGCCCGTCCTGCGGGGCCTTATCCTCCAAGGCATCAAACTCGCTGATACAACGCTGCCCCTTGCCCGACGCGCAGGACACGATGGCCTCTGTTGCAGCCTTCCGCCATACCTGGTCACCGGAGGCTTTCGTTGCCTTGAGCAGATTAGTCGCCGTGACCGTCTCTCGAACACTCACCGCCCTGCCCGCCCAGAGGAGAAGTTGATCGGCTTTGTCTCCCTCACTCTCCGGGTAGCTGAGCAGAAGATCAGAGACGGATTGAACTGCCACCCGCCGCATTCCCAGCGCCCACAGGGCTTGGGCCTCACTGAGCCCCGCAACAATCGGGTCATCACTGGACAGGCGACTCAGGTAGCCGCGAGCCGTCACTTCGGCACCGCCGCCGCTGACGCGCTCGAAGAAACCCACCGCCTCCTCACGGTCTCCGTCAGCGAGAGCCGCCTCACCAGCCAACAGCAGACCCGGCGCCATGCCACTCGACTCCCCATATTGACGCATCGCGTCCCAGTCCTGGGCCTTTTGAGCAACGAGCGCCCGTCTCATGAGAACCTCTGGCGTGCGATCCCCTGCCGTTGCCTGGACTCGCGCGAGGTGCGCATCTGCGGCAGCCAGGTCGCCGCGCATCATCGCCGCCAGCGCCGCGCCGGTCGCCGATTCGATCGACTCTGGGTTGTCCTTCGCAGCAGCCTCAAATGCCGCAGCTGCGCCCGGAACATCCCCGTCCTTCATCTTCGCCTTGGCGGCCATTGCGGCCTCCTGACCGCCATCTCCACCAAACAGCCCGCACCCGTGAAATGAGACGGTGAGCAAGAGCATTCTCAACATTTTCTCGACCCCTCCAGCGCGGACTGCACCGCGGCAGGTT
>CAZKOI010000528.1:0-2296 GCA_964554315.1 uncultured Enterobacterales bacterium
CGGTCAGCTCGAGGTCAGCCGCAGTACCCCAGCTGTTGGAGCCCACATCGTCTCTGAGGAGGTCACAAGAGCCTATGGCCATCGTGAGGTCGTCATTGGACACCGCTTGAACATAGGTATGCAGCCCCTCATCAAGGGGGTCGATGTTGTCAATGTAGGTTTCGTATGTGCCGTCGTCCCCCACGCCTTGGTCAGGGTCAATGCCCCAGAGAATTCGAAGGTCACTAATGTTGGCAACAGTGCTGTTTGTGATCTCCCAGTGGACCCAGATAATCGCGCCGTCATCGGCCCAGGTCTCCGTCTTCACGATGTCGAGCGCACCGACCGACCATGCGGCTTCAGCAATCATGGTGCCACCACCACTCAAGTCATCGAGTGAGGCCGCATCCCACGACCATCCCCCGCTTGCGCTGCCGATATGCTCTACATCTGTGATACCCAAAAGGTTGTACTTGAAGGCGACAGTCTGAAACGGCGTGCCCGCCCAGCAGAAGTCACGCCAAGAGTCACCCACCAGCATCGACATACAGGCTGACTCATCGTAGTCCGTCCATGTCCCACCGTCCCCATAGGTCACGGCCACACGGTCGCCCTCGACCACCATACCAGCCGATGCACTTGATGAAGTGAAGACCATTGCGGCCAAGAAGGTCGAATACATGATTCCTCCGCTGCTCTCCTGTAGTGTAGCCCTTACCACCGCAAGGTTCGACTAATCCCGCCAGAATGCGCTATTAGTTGCCTCCGTGCCACCGAATTTCCACCCTCCTGACCGACGCCACCGAGGGCTCAAGAGAGCCACGGCCTTTCTTGTGCTGATGGTTTCTCTGAGCGCATGGCTCGTTGTTGATAAGACGGCGTCCACGTCGCATGCGGTCATAGCCCATGAGTTACCGCCTCCCCCGCTCATCGACCCGGGCCAACGACGCGTCTCGGACCGGGCTAAGTTTGTATACAGTGAGCCCAGTGTCGACGCTCGTACCATCGGACGCCTAGGACCTGGCGAACCCTTCGAGACCTTTGAGTCAATCAAAGGCACCGGGTGTGGCGAGCCAGGCTGGGTCCGGACTGAAGGCGACGGATTCGTCTGCACGGAGTACTCTAGGCCTACTCCCGAGCACGCATATCGGCTTCCCCGGTTGGTCCGATTTGTGCATCCCGACCCGCGCGAATGGTCCGACTACCTGCAGACCATGACCTATGACAAGGACCCGGTTGACCGGGTGGATGCGCTCGTACCCTTCATCTACGCCAAGCGGTGGCGGAAGTGGAAGGGCCCCAACTACACCTCAGCGTCCGCCTATGCCGCCGGTGATCCTCCCATTCGCAAACTCGGGAGCGGAAGGAAGTACCACTTTATCGACTCCACCCCCACCGACCGAGGCACAGTCCTTGTCCGCGAGAACGGCGCGGTGGTGCCAGCTGACGACGTTCACATATACCCATTAAGTAAGTTCGAAGGCTGGAATCTTGCCGAATCACCGGTGCCACCAGGCCACCTTCCAGCCTGGGCGATTGACTACGACGGAACCCCAGTCTTTGTCGCTCCCAGCATGAAAGCCGAGGTCGGCCACCGGCTAGAGTATCACTCCGCCATCATCGTTGAGGATGAGCCGGTCGAT
This sequence comes from uncultured Enterobacterales bacterium, assembly GCA_964554315.1. Taxonomy (GTDB): domain Bacteria; phylum Myxococcota_A; class UBA796; order UBA796; family UBA796; genus UBA796. The sequence goes on from CAZKOI010000528.1 coordinate 1,623, forward strand.
CCGGAAGGCCACTGGTGGATGATGCCCAACGGGTTGGGCCCGGGTGTTCCTGGCTACGTCAACGACCAATCTGGCATACGTCACTGGGTACCTCGTCCGGCAGTGACCGATGTGCGTCCGGGTGAACTATGGATCGACGTCGACCTCGGCCAGCAAGTATTGGCACTTCGACGTGACGAGCAGGTGGAGTTTGTCACCTTGGTATCCACGGGTGCACCCGGCTGGTCGACCCCACGGGGCATCTACGCCATCACCAAGAAGTCCATCTGGACGGATATGGCAAGTCGCCCCGACAGTGAGGACCCCTATTACGTCGAGAAGGTTCCCTGGGTGATGCACTTCAAGAACCGCTACGCACTGCATGGCACCTTTTGGCATTGGGGCTTCGGGCATCGAGCGAGCCACGGCTGCATCAACCTGTCCGTCCGCGATGCCCGAACCGTATTCGACCTCATCTCACCCCGAGCATTCGGGGGCTGGACTGCAGCCTTCGCCACGCCAAGCCGGCCCGGCACAGTGCTGCGTATTCGACGTGATCTGAGTGAAGTACCGGACCGTCGCGGAGGGTAGCGCACTCCCCCGAGTGCTGCCCCTTTCCTTGTGGAGAACGCTATACTGCACGCAAGACGGAGGACTCTAATGCAGTTCCTTTCAGTGGCTCTGTACTTCAGCAC
>CAZKOI010000529.1:0-2293 GCA_964554315.1 uncultured Enterobacterales bacterium
AAAGCTCCAGGGGCTGGCTGGGATGTCGATGAGCACAGGGTGCGTACACAGCGGACGGAAAACCCCGCAGTTCGGGGGTAACCCGCGACTCGTCCGCGATCTCCCTCAAGCTCAGCGCGACCTAGAACCGCATGGCGACTTGGGTGCGAACATTTGAAGCGGACTCAAGTCCACCCAAGGTACTCTCCGACGGGCCACGAATCTGAGTGGTCGCCACCGTGATCTCCGCTGTGTCGGCATGCAAGAAGGTGATGCCGACGTCGGTGAGGTGCCCCTCAAAGTCGGTCGCGGTGTGAGCGTCAAGACGCACTGTCGGCGAAACGCTCCATCGGAGTCCCGCCATCGCGTAGTCTTTGAGTTCGGACTGCTTGCGCTCGGTGAACAAGCCATGGAGCCACTGCCCAACCAGGCGAACGGGGCCGAAGGGGCGCTCCAGACCTGCGATCCATCGCGTAATGGGGTCGCCGTCTTGAGTCTCGGTCTCAGGAACCGGCGTCGGGACGGCATCGATAACGCCCAGAGAAGAGAGCGCCTCGAGCTGAGAGGCCGATGGCTTGGCCACGGTACGCTGACCCATGGTGAGGGCGAACTCAGACCACGCGGTGATGTCAAAGGGGAGTGTTGACCTTCCGGTGAAGCCGTAGGTGTGCATGCGGGGGTACGCGATCGGGACGCTGACGTCCACCCGGTCGTTCTTCGTCTGGTACCCCAGGCAGTGGCGATCGCCCGCGACCTGAGGGAGGCTGTCTCGACCAGAGTGCCAAGACACCGCGAAATCCCCAAACGCCGGAGTCCATCGGAGTCTGGCCGCGACCGCGGTGTCAGCCAGGGTGTTGGGGGGAACGTCCGGCTGAGCCTCGAGTGCACCCACGTCAACGGCTTTCCCGCCCGTGTACCGCTCATCGAAGAGGTCGTCTCGGTCAGCCATGAGGTCGACATCGACCGTGGGAAGCGCAGCGGGGACAAAGTAGGGCACGACCACCGCAGTCAGGGCCAACACCTCTGTGTGTGCCGTGAAGGTGGCGGCGAGGGTGCTGAGCCTCTGATCCAACTGCGTGGGGTCCTCCAGGTTTAGGGGGTTGATGGTGTCAACCACGCTCACCTTCTGCGCCTCTCCCCAGGCGATGCGCTGAATGCCCACCTTGAGCTCAGTGTGGGCCGAGCGTGCGGAGACCCAGGCGTCCTGAACTCGGAGTGACCAGGGCTGCTGGACGGGCCGAGCCTCTAGGCCATACCCGGTGGCTCGCCCATGGATCCTCAGGTCGACGTCGATTCTTGCGCTGACGTCTCTGCTCGGCGATGCGGAGGCCCATGGGCTGAGCACGGCGGCATCTCTGAAGTTGAGCCATCGACACTGTGCAGGGGTGGAGAGGCAGTCTTGGGTGCTGAGTCGAGCGGTGGTGCGCACGCCTGCCCCCGCTTTCATGGACGGACCAGCCTGTGCGGCGAGTCCCATCCACAAGACTGTCGTCAGCATAGGGCCCTAGAGGCGAGTTCCTGTGAAGTCGAGCAGCATCTCGCAGCCGGGCTCGAAATTGCAGTTCATTCCGCTCGAGTCATCGAACACCAAGGTGGCTTGTCCGGTGAGCTCATCGTTGCTCACAATCTGCAGGGTTGCGGAGATCGAGAGGTCAACAAAGCAAGAGTCGTCATCAAAGAGAGGGATGCTCTCCTGGCTGCCACCAGACATCTCAATCAACCCCTCTGAGTCTCCTTGGACAAGCGTGACGAGCATGGCCGAGAAGGGGTCTTGGAGGTTGATCTCGTAGGTGACCCTCGTTGCCATCGTCTCCCAGTCGGGGATCTCGATAGGGTAGGCCCAGTCTGTCGGTGTGCTGGTCCCTTCCGGCATGAGGAGCGTCTCAAAGCTGCCGTCAGCGCAGTTGTCGTCCACGCCTCGCGAGGTCATCTGAAACTGGCCACCCGCAAAGTCCGTGAGATCATCGACGCTCGCGCTCGTGTCGGCGTTATTGCCGTACTCTTTGAGTGAGCATCCGGTCAGGAACAGGGCGGATATTATAAATGCCTTCATGATGGTCTCCCTTGAGTGCCTACTGGCGCTCGAGTTCTGTAACGCTGAACATCGCATCGTCGATATCTGCATCAACGGAAATCTCACGAATGCGAGCTCGGGTTGTCCGGCCCTTCTTGGTGTCCTTGACTTCAATCGTGTGAGCGAGCAGTGCCGCACCAACGCGCTGTACGTCGGACAGGTTCAGCTCACGCAGTGCATTGCCGTCTTTGTCGAGGTGAACGACACGCTTGACGACGGCATCGTCATCGACCCAGAGGT
>CAZKOI010000530.1:0-2290 GCA_964554315.1 uncultured Enterobacterales bacterium
CGAAGCTGTAATCATCGTCGTCCTGACCCACCCGCTTGATGGACAGACCGAGCTTGCGCTCTTCGGCGATGATCGAGATGACCTTGGTCTCCACCTCTTGCCCTTCGCTGAGGGTGCTGTGGATGTTCTCCACCTTCTCCTCGGCGATCTCAGAGATGTGAAGGAAGCCCTCGATGAACTCGTCGAGCTCGATGATGGCGCCGAAGTCCAAGAGCTTGGTCTCGAGGGTGCTCCCCAGCTCGCGGAGCTTAACTTCGTCGAAGTTAGCCACATCACGAGGGTGACTGTCCAAGAGGTGCAGGTGGGGCAGCTCAAACGGAGTCTTCACATCGGGGATGACGATCGCTCGACCATCATCGGCGGTGCCACCGGAGACCAATTCCCCCGGAGTAACCTCCGCACCCCCTGCTCTTGCCTTCGGAACAACCTCAAGAGAGACCTCATCACAAGGAAGAGGCACTTCCTCTGGTTCGTCGACCATCGGCTCGTCTTCAGGCGGCAGGGTTGGCGCCGACTCCGGGTCGCTGTACAGGCTTGGTTCAACCTCTTGGCTATCACCTGCTTCACTCAAGAACTCCTCTTGGGACGACTCGATGCCCGAGAGGCTGTGATGAATGAAGCTTGGCTCCGGAGCATCGATTGCAGCTGAGAGCAGTGCCGCATCTAAGGACATTGGCTCGCCGGCGCGTGTGCCCGTATGCCCTCCTGCAGACGTACTTCCTGGGTCGATGCCGTGCTCTGTTCCCCACTCGACCTCGACGAGGTCTGGAACCTGAAAGACGGTGGGGTCTGGACTCTCAAGGTCATCATCTACGAGCGGAAACTCCTCCTGTGGCAGCGAATCAAAGACCTCGGCTTGGTGTTGAGTCGGAGTCGGGATTGTGCCCAATGATGGTCCTTCAATCTCGATGCCAAGTGAAACGCTGTGCTCATCTTCCTGAGCGACCGGAATCAGCTCTTTTCGCGGGAGGGCATTGGCAAGCCTGTAGAACGCGTGCTCAAGCCCAAGCTGAGCGGCCTGCCATGCTCGACCAGCAACACTCTTAAGCCAAGTGAAGGCCTGCGGGACACCCTTCTCAACGGCCCTGAGCATGCCCTTTACTAGCGTCTCGAGTTCTACCCCGAGAAGGAACGGCGTGGCCCCGAGGAGGCAAAACACGACAACGATCCAGGTACCCGCTGGACCAATCACGGCGGACATTGCCTCTGCCGAGAGCAAGCCAATGTAGCCACCCGGGGGAAACGCGCCCGCCTGGGAGCCAGGAGCCAGCAAGGCCAAGGCTGTGAGAACCGACCAGAACCCCAGAATGGACGCCAGTCCCGAAAGCCAGCCACCAAGTTGGCGACCCGCCATCTTCAAGGCAAAAACGACCACCAGACTGGCTAGGGCCCATGCCCCATACCCAAAAATCTGGAATGCAACGTCAGAGAGCCATGCCCCTACGGGTCCTGCGGCATTGTTCACAGCCTGATTTCCTGTGTGACTGAATGCCGGATCATCCACAGAGTAAAAGGACATGGCGATGATCAGATAGGTCGTACCGAGCGCACCACCGAGCAGGCTGACTTGGCGCAATCGACGTAGCGCTCCCGCCGAGATCAGTGGAGCGGGCGCCCCTGACCTCTTTGTATTCCTAGATGCGCGGGCCATTTTGGTGGATGATGCCACGGTAACTTCTCCTACTCTCGAGACTACTCTTGACGTGTCACCATAATACCTCACATTACACATTAAGTCTTACAAAATCCAGCAGATAGGATATGAGGCAGGCCGGAGAGACGCATGGCGGCGAAGGTATTGGTAATTGGCGGGGCCGGATACATCGGCAGTGTGACTGCTGCGGTCCTCATGAACCATGGACTTGAGGTCGAGACCTACGACGACCTCTCCACTGGCCACCGGGCTGCCGTGAGAGGTCCATTTCACGAGGGTGACATCAGGGACCGTTCCCGACTTACTGAAGTGCTCCGTGAAGGCTTTGACGCCGTCATGCACTTCGCGGCCAAGTCTTTGGTCGGCGAGAGTGTGAAGAGTCCGCTCCGTTACTACGACGTCAACGTGGGAGGGACCGCCACACTTCTCCAGGCCATGCAGGATACGGGCGTGAACACTTTGGTGTTTTCGTCGACATGTGCAATCTATGGCGACCCCATCAGGCTCCCGCTGGATGAGACACATCCACAGAGCCCCGTCAGCCCCTACGGCGACAGCAAGAAGATGGTAGAGGAGATGCTCGCCGCTTGCCGGTCAAGAGAAGGCCTAAACGTCACTACACTTCGTTACTTCAAC
>CAZKOI010000531.1:0-2285 GCA_964554315.1 uncultured Enterobacterales bacterium
GATCGACGCGGACTCCGGCGAGGGAGAGGTGCCGCTCAGTCGAGTGGCCCATTGTGACCTTCGCGATAACGCCGAGGACGGCGTGTGGGTCGATGGCTATCAGCTCAATGGGTCCGTTGAGGTTCACGCCTGCACCATTGTCGATAACGGCGGCCGAGGAATCTCCACCGGAGGCGGGGACAGCGGCGGCTCTCACGTCTTTACGTTCAGCGACAACCACGTCACTGGCAACGGCGGTTCGGGGATATGGGGTGGCGCCAACGGGTCTCAAACCATCACTGGAAACATCGTCGAGGACAACGGAGGAAATGGGATCCACACCCGGGGTAACGGCGTCTACACCATCGCGGACAATGAGGTCGTGGGTAACGGCGGCGTGGGCGTTTTTGGCCTCTACGCTACCCACCTCATCGAAGGCAATACGATTTCGGGCAACAACGGCGGCATCGAAATCTCACAGGGGGGCACCTACACCATCTCGAGCAACATGATTGAGGGGAACTCCGCACACGATGGGGCCGGTATTCATACCCTGGATGCATGGAGCCCCACGGTGACCATCATCGATAATGCCGTGGTCGGCAATACCTGCACTGCGCCCGGGTGCAGCATCGTCACCGTCTTTGAGCCTGAGAGCGGCGACCCTGCCTTCACCCTGACCGGCAATGACCTGTCGGGAAACACCGGTGCCTATGTCCTGGGTCTTGAGCGGACCATCGCACGCTCCGACGTCGACGCGGCTGGCAACTACTGGGGCGTGACCGAGCCTTTGCTCGTGGATGCATTGATTTTTGACCTCAGAGACGATGCTGCGCTCACCCTTGTCAACTATGAACCACTCCTGACCGAGGCTCCTTGACGTGCGCTCCATGACTCGCATTTTCTTCTTGGTTGGCGCCAGCGGCTGCAGCGAGGCCAAATTTGAAGTGACCAACGCCAGCCCCACGGCCACCATCACCGCTCCACTCGACGGTGCCGCGGTTGAAGCCGGGGAGTTTGTGCCTACCGGCAGCGTGAGTGATCCGGATGACGGCCCCGAGTCCCTCATGACGGCATGGTGGCTCAACGATGACCTAGTGTGCGGATACGCGCCGCCCGCCGAGTTCGGCACAACGACGTGCGTGATGACCCTTCCAGAAGGTGAGGCCGTCATCAAGCTTCAGGTTCGCGACTCCGCAGACGCCGTCGGTATCGACTCGGTAACTGTCAATGCTGGACCGGCTGTGGTGGGCCCGGGTTCGCCACCGACGTGTGCCATCACGGCGCCGGAGCCGGAGGCACTCCTGACCCCGGGGGAGGACGTGCTCTTGAGTGGAGAGGCCGGTGATTCCGATCAAGAGGCTCACACGCTGTCCGTCCGCTGGGAGAGCGACTCCGACGGACTCTTGGCTGAGACCACCCCCAACACCGACGGAACCGTACAAGTGGTGACGCCGGCCCCGAGCCCGGGACTGCATGTTCTCTCGATGACGGTCACGGACGCGACGGACCAAGTTTGCGTGGACTCTGTTGCGGTACGCGTGGGCTCAGCGCCCGAGATTACGATTACGGCTCCGACGTCAGGCGCGGTCTTGCCAGAAGGCACGCCGGTGACACTCAGCGCCATCGTCAGCGACGAGGAAGACCCTGCGACGGCCCTGCTGGTCCAGTGGAGCGTTGATGGCCTCGGCAGCATTGGGACGAGTTCGGCGGACGCTATCGGAGTGACGACGTTTGAGGCGGACTTGCCGCTCGGGACACACACCGTCTCAGCCACCGTGACGGATAGCCACGGGCAGACCGCCATGGACGAGGTCTCCTTTGCGGTGGACGATGTGCCGAGTGCTGCACGGGTCAACATTGATCCCGATCCGGCTTGGGCCGACGATGCGCTGTCTTGCAGTTGGATCTTTGAGGACGCGACCGGCACCGACTACTCCACCGTGGCGTGGGCGATCAACGGCGCCTCGGCGGGTACAGGCCCGATCCTCACCTCGGGCTTCGTCCATGGCGATACCGTCACCTGTGCAGTGACGCCCTTCGACGGTATGCTCGCTGGAGAGACAGTCGAGGATGCCATCGTGGTCTCCAACACGCCGCCAGCGGTGGCTGCAGTGGCCATCGCGCCCGCCGCACCGACCGCAGCCGACACGCTGTTCTGCAGCTACTCCGGCTTCTCGGACATCGACGGGGAGTCGGATGTGTCGACGCTTCGTTGGCAGGTCGATGGGGTTGACGTCAGCGAGGGTGCAACACTGTCGGGTGTGTTCGCCCGCGGATTCGTTTTAATGTGCGGGCGAACACCG
>CAZKOI010000532.1:0-2284 GCA_964554315.1 uncultured Enterobacterales bacterium
GATGCATTTGCAGGTCCCCCGGAGGCGATACAGATGGCCGAGCTCGACTGTCGCTCGAGCCTCGACCTCAATGTCTCCCGTCCCCTCCCCAAGATCTTGAGCGACCTGGAGATGGATCTCGGCCTTTCTGGGATCTCCCGCGAGCCTCCACCCCTCGCCCGCCTTCAGCCTCAGCCATGCCTCCTTTACACGGGTGGCATGCCCCGGGCGTCCCACGTGGTCCAGCCACCAGATCCCCGCCTCCCAACACTCGAGGGCGGGCCTAATCAGCTGTTGACCACGAAGGCGATCGCCCGCTCGGTCGGCATGACCCGCTGCACGAAGGTACTGCCCTCCTGCCGCACAGTGCCCCGCCAGGTCCATGCGGCGATCATCCAGAGCGTCGCCATAGAGGCGCTCCATCGCATCCGCGACCATGCGGTGGTACTCGCTGAGTCGGATCCCAAGGATTGAGCGATGAACGGACTCCCAAAGCAACACGCTCGAGAAGGTCATGCTTCCTGCACCCTCATCCGTTGGAGGCTCGACGATACCGCGCGCCACAAGGTCAGCGAGCACCGGCTCGATCTCCTCTAGACCGGAGGCCTCACGCACCAGAGAAACGTTGAAGGCCATCCCAACCGTCGCCGCAAGCTGCAGGACACCCTTGGCGGCCGGTCCCAATGCGTCAATCCGTGCGGCGATGAGCCCCTCCAAATTGACGGGCAGGGTGACATCGGACACCTCGCCCATGAGCCGCGCACCCTTCCCTTCGATCTCAATGCGACGTGAGGATTTCAGCGTACGAATCACCTCATCGACATACAGGGGGTTGCCCTCGGAGGTGGTCCGAATCACCTCGAGGAGGCGAGGATCGACGTCGTTGACCCCGAGAAACTCCCCTACCAGCTCTTCGAGACGGTCCGGCCGCATGCGCCCAATCTTCACCCGCACGTCCGCTGGCCTAAATTCACTGGGAATCTCTTCACGCCCGGCGAACATGAACATGAGCGGATGGTCACGGCGCCCTCGGATCGCAGACCCGATGATTTGACGCTCCATGCTCCCAATGTACTGAACATCGTCCGTCGCGATGATCACGGGCCCCGCCCTCGAGATGCCCTCAACCAGCCTCACAGCCGCACCAATCATTCGGTCGACGTCGACGCGCTCCTCGCTTCGCCCACGAATGCCGTACATCGCACCAATGATGGTCGCATCATCATCCGATATTCCGAGCCTTCCGAGCCTATGAAGCTGTGACTTTACGACCTCTGGGTTGTCTTCGCGACCCACGCCAAGCGCAAATGCAGCGACATCACGAAGAACATCGAAGGGCCGGTAGCCGCGGTAAGGACGTGCGCGCGCGAGCACGAAGGGTACCCCTCTGGCCTTCGCGAGGCGCTGGACCTCTCGAAGAAGCCGAGACTTACCCATGCCGGCGCCTCCGGTGATGGAAACCACGCTACCTTCGCCACTTGCCAGTCGGCCGATCGCCCCACCAATACGGTCCATTTCATCGGAGCGGGTGACCCAGCGTCCCGTCACGGGATCGAGGCGATCCCGAGCCCCCTGTAGCATGAAGCTCTTGTGCTCATCACGCCGGCCCTTTCGTCGAATCGAGGGGCCGGGAGTGAAGCGAAACCGCTGCGAAGCCAGCATCGCCACTGTGTCGCTGACGAGCACCTCACCCAGGTCCGCCTCACTGCACAGCGTGTGAGCGAGCTTCATGGTGTCGCCTCGCGCAAGGTAACGCACATTCCTCCCGGTCTTTCCACCCATGGTGATGTCACCGCGGTGGATACCCACCGAGAAGGCGATTCGTTGTCGCCTCAGCGAACCCTGCTCGGTCAGGGCGTTCATCGCCTCAGCACAAGCTACCGCGCGCTCAAGATCGTGCTCGCTCGCCTTCGGCACACCAAACATCACGATGAACCGGTCGTCCTGGTAGCTCTCCAGCAGACCACCATGCCTGTCTACGACACGACGTAGACGTCGCAACAGCTTGTAGTGCCAACGAACCACCTCGGTGGCGTTGGAGGTCATGGAAAAATTCGTGAAGCCCGTCACCTCTGCGACCAGGACCACGACGGACTTGCGCTCCCCTGAGCTCCCCCGAAGAAACCGAGGGAGCCGTATGTTGTCGGACTCCGACGTAACTGTCTGCGTACCGACTTGAGAGATCTCAGTAAGATGGGTCGCGCCTCCCTCGAGTCGTCGGAGGTCCGAGGCCAAGCCCTCGAGATCAGCCACACCGGGATCAACACCGGCTTCCGATGGAAATCGCCGCGCCATGAAGGACGCC
>CAZKOI010000533.1:0-2283 GCA_964554315.1 uncultured Enterobacterales bacterium
CCTCAAGAACGCTCGGGGCGAAGGGTCGGAATCCTTCGCGGAACTGGAGCTTACGATTGATGATGTCACGCATCTCTGGGTGTCGAGCATCGCCGAGAATGCTGCGGTGGCCGAGTGCCCGAGGACCCCACTCAAGGCGGCCTTGATACCAGCCCACGACCATCGCCTGGTCGATCATTTCAGCCGTACGGTCCAAGAGCGGTTGTCGCTCCAGCCGATGGTACACAGCGCCGAGCTCATCGAGCGTCTGCTGGGCGTGGTCGTCCGAATAGCCTGGGCCAAGGTAGGCGCTCTCCATTCGCCAGGCGCGGGGCTTGTCCAGGAGGGTGTGCCAAGCCCAGAGTGCGGCACCCATCGCCCCCCCGGCGTCGCCGGCCGCAGGCTGAACGAAGATGTCCTCAACGGGAGCATTTCGGAGAATGTGGCCGTTTGCAACGCAGTTCAGGGCGACACCGCCGGCCATACACAGGCGAGGAATACCCGTCTGCTCGACGGCAGTGGTCGCCAGCTTGACCATCGACTCGTTCACCACCTCTTGCACCGAGCGGGCAACGTCCTTGTGGAATTGGTCGAGGGTAGGTGCCTCGAGGGGGCGGGCGGGCTGACCCATAATGTCTTCAAACCGACTGTTGAACATGCGCACGCCATGGTCGAAGTCGAAGCACGTCATGTCCAGACGGAAGGTGCCGTCGTCCTTGAGGTGGAACATCTGCTTGATGTTTTCGACGTACCTTGGCTCTCCATAGGGCGCGAGGCCCATGACTTTGTACTCCGCAGAGTTGACCTTGAAGCCAAGGTAGGCCGTGAACGCACTGTAGAGGAGGCCGAGCGAGTGGGGGAATCGGATCTCACCCTGCAGGTGCACCTCCCGATCACGCCCCACGCCCCATGTCGCTGTAGACCACTCACCAACCCCATCGACGGTGAGTACGGTGGCCTCCTCCAAGCCGCTCGCGAAGAACGCACTGGCCGCATGCGATAGATGGTGCTGCCCGTAGGCGATAGCACCCGAGTACCCGAATTCGGTCCGCAGGAGTTTGTCGAGCCTGAGCTTGGTCGAGAACCAGCTTGGGACTCCAGCGGCGAACTGTTTGAACGACCGCGGAAAGTGGGCAAGGTGACTCTTAAGGATGCGCTCGAACTTGACCAGTGGCTTGTCGTAGAACGCCACCATCGCGACGCTAGACATGTCGATTTCGGCCTCGGCGAGGGCCCAGCGAATGGCATTCACCGGAAACCGCTCGTCGTGCTTCTTTCGCGAAAAGGCCTGCTCACTGGCCGCGGCGACCGGTACGCCGTCCTTGAGCAGGCAGACGGCGGCGTCATGATAGAAGCAACTGAGACCTAAGATGTACATCTGGAAGGAGAATATCGTGGTTCACGGTGAGCACCAATTGGATGGTCACTGGACGCGCCTCAAGGGGTGGGTATTGGCCTGTGCGGTGAGCCTCCTGCGTCACACTTGGAGGGTTCATGCCCATCGGCCAGAGCTGATCGATGAGATCCTGGATCGGGGTGGCGCAGTGATCGCCTTCTGGCACGGTGAGCAGCTTCCACTCGTTCCTCTGCACGCATCCCCAAAGATAGCGGGTTTGGCCAGCCTCAGCCGAGATGGTGCGCTGGTGGCTGCGACACTCAAGACACTGGGCTACCGCGTGATCCGTGGCAGCAGCAGCAGAGGTGGCGCCACGGCATTTGCGGCGTGTCGAGCGGCCCTTGCCGGTGACCTCGTGCCCGCCCTGGCGGTTGATGGACCGAGAGGACCTCGTCATCATGTGCACTCAGGAGCAGTGAGACTCGCGAGAGAGCTGGGTGTGCCGGTGGTGTTTATGGCAAGTCATGCGCCGAGGGCGCTCCGACTCAACTCATGGGATGCCTTTCAGATCCCGCTTCCCTGGAGTCGAGTGGAGGTTGCATACGGCACCGTCAGCACCGAGGAGCTTCAAGCCGGGTCGGTTGAGGACGGGCAAGCTTGCCTGCGTGCGAAGATGCTGGCCCTCAGCGAGCGCGTCAAGAGGAGGTCGGGCGACCCTTCGGGCGGTTGAGCTTGGCCATGACCACCTCAGCGTCGTCATCTCGCACGCCAGGACGCGCATAGGGCTCTCTGTCCTCTGGTGCCGGGTCGGAAAACTCTCCGCTGAACCGGTCGAGAACCTTCTTTGCGCGCTTCTTAAATTTGTCTCGAAGTCCCATGGAAGAACTCTACCTCCGGCTCTCTCGCAGGACAAGACAAGGATCGGCAAGGTTCGGCGACGGAACGGAGAAGTTTTGTGATACAAGTCG
>CAZKOI010000534.1:0-2244 GCA_964554315.1 uncultured Enterobacterales bacterium
CACTGGGTGAAGAAAAATGGTTCGATCGGGGCCGCAGTTATGGCACTGGACGGCTACGCGCAACCGCGGGACGGGTCCGCCACAAAAGTGTCACGACTCAAGCGCCGAATCAGCCCCGCCAAAAATCAAAAAAATGCGGCTATAAAGCTTGCTTTACTACTCAACCACGACCCGCCTTCGCGCATCGAACTCTCCGTCGATTTCCACCGTCTCTCCTGACGGTAAGACGACCTTGATCGCGGAGACGACCTGAGCGTCGCCCAGACCAAAATGGGCTTGGGGCGTCACCACAGCCCCAAAGCTTGAGGCCGTATTGCTCCAGCCCACCCGCACCTGGCCCCCGGCCTCCACCTCCACCCGACTGCCGTGGGGTGCCGCGACGGTCAGCCACCCATTTGCCGTACACGACTGGCTCATCAGCACCATCGGTCGCTTCTCAACATCGCCGACCACGTAGTCAAGTACGCCATCCTCGTTGAGGTCATAGGCAGCGACGCTCCGCCATGATCCCATTTGACCGAAGCCCAGCTCATTGGCGACCTCGAAGCGGTCTGTAGCGACCTGCCGGATGAGGTTGAGCGGCATGTCTGCGATGTATGGCTCGGTTGAGAATTCATGCCAGAGGTCTCCCTCGGCAACCAAGATGTCCGGCATCCCATCGTTGTCGACATCCGTGAAAATCGCGCCCCAAGCCATGGTCTCCAGCGTACCGTCGAGGGTGTCCGCCCCCGTCGCACGTCCCACATCGACAAACGTGCCGTCTTCAAGCTGTGAGAGGAGCGAGTTCTTTCCAGTGGCCGTCAAGAAGAGATCGGGAAGCCCATCCCCATTCGGATCGCCCAGCCCGGCGCCCATGCCGTCCATGCTGATGCCGCACTTGCAGTCGTCGTTGGCCAACTGGAGCTCACCTTCGACGTTCTTGAGCATGAAATTCGCGGCATTAGAGTCGACCCCTGACCCCCTCACCGGAAGTTCATTCACCACGTAAACGTCCTGCCAGCCATCGTTATCCCAGTCAAACCACTGGACGTCAAAGCCCTTCTGGTAGCCCCACTCCAACGGCACGATGCTCTCGTCCAAGGTGAAGCTTCCGTCTCCGTTCCCCCAAGCAATGGCATCCAAACCGCTTGTGCCGATCGTCTCAAATGCGGTCATCAACACATAGGCATCCTGAATCCCGTCTCGGTCGATGTCCATTGGATGAATGGACTTCACGACACTGGTCTCATCCGCATGACTGGGGAACGGGAATGCCAAGATTTCCCAGCCGGCCTCGAGATTGAGCAACACCTGCGGCTCGAACCCACCCACGGTGAGGTCGAGACGACCATCACCATTGAGATCGGCCATGCCCAGCTGGGTCACGTCATCGTTCGAGGGTATCTCGTCCATGCGCTCGAAGCCCTCGCTCCCCAGGCTGTAGTGAGCGGGGGTCTGGTGGCGAAAGAAGAAGATGACCTCGACCCGACCGTCTTCATCGAAGTCCGCGACGGCCACAGCCCCACCCTCGGTGTGCTCAACGGGAGGGTCGAGGGGTCCAGCGATCCCCCATTCGACCGAGATATCCAAGAAAGCGACCTCGGCAGCGGGGCTCTCGCATCGCTGCACTGGGCCTAGGGTGATGCGCTCACTTTGCGGCTCAGGCGGGTCTCCTGAGTCCGAGCCGTTACTCCCGGGTACACAGTGTCCGGCGTCATCTCGCTCGAAGCCGTCGGCACAAGGCTTAGCCTCCGGTCCACTGCCGCATGCTGCACCAGCCAAAACCCACCCAACGATGTTCCTCGGGACCAACACTCCGCCTCGCCGTCGCCACCTGTTAGGAGGGAACTGTACAACAACTTTAGGCCGTTGCCGACCTCTACCGCGAGGTACCCATGCACAGTTCGAACGCCATCGTCTTTGCCCTTCTCGTGGGGTGCACCAATGAGCTCCCCGTAGACCCCAATGTCACTGGAGGTAACAAGGGCTTCATCGACCAAGATAGCGATGGTTATGGCCCCGCAGTCGACTGCGACGACAACGACGCCTCGGTTAATCCCGGCGCGAAAGAGGCCTGCGATGGCATCGACAACAACTGCGATGGCCTCGTCGACCAGGAAGACCCCACCTTTATCGATGTGCTCAAGTCCTACTATGAGGATGTCGACGGGGACGGTTTTGGCAATCCGGAGGTCACGACAGAGGCATGTGTTGCGCCCGAAGGATTCGCCGACAACGGACTCGATTGCGATGACACCGACCCCA
>CAZKOI010000535.1:0-2244 GCA_964554315.1 uncultured Enterobacterales bacterium
ATTGAAGCTGCAGCTCAAACGGCTCGGCGGCGACGAGTTCAAGGCCGAGAACAACGAACTGCTGCGGCAGGTCGACGCCGCGCTGGCCGAACTCGATCCCGATGACAAGACAGACAAGAGGAAGATCACGGCGCTCAACAAGGACAAGGCTGTCATCAACGAGCGGCTGACCAAGACCGACGCCTTGGTCACCGAGATCGGCGGCCAACTGACAGAGGAAGAAGCCCGGCGGTAGATCCTGAAGAAGCTGTACGACATCGCCCATTCGGAATTGAACCGCTACCTCAATGCCGAGAAGCGAGTCCTGATCACGGCGGTCGAGAATCTGTGGGACAAGTACGCAAAGTCGAGTCGGCAACTCGAAGACGCTCGCGGTGAAACGCTGGAAACGCTCGACGGGTTCCTCAGCGGATTGGGGTACGTGTCATGACGAACGCTTGGGTTTCGACGCGATTCGGAGATGTGGCCGAACTGGTCAAGGGCGTGTCGTATGCCAGCGAAGATTACTGCGGCCCCGGTGAAGGTCTGGTCTTTCTCACGATCAAATGTGTTTCAAAGGCGGGTGGCTTCAAACGCGAGGGCGTCAAGTATTTCAAAGGCAAACTGGTCGAGTCGCAATCGCTTGAACAGGGTGATCTGTTGATCGCCAACACTGATCTGACAAGGGCTGGAGACATTGTCGGCGCTCCAATGGTTGTGCCAGCGTTCGATGGCCGCCAAGTCACCATGTCAATGGACCTGTCGAAGGTGGTTGAGGATCGAGACAAGGTTGACCGGCAGTTTCTCTACTATCTGCTGATGACAGACCATGCGCGTCGATTCATGAAGGATCACGCAAGTGGATCGACCGTTCTCCACCTTCAAACGCGAGCAGTCCCATCGCTGGCCATCGAGATACCAAGACACACCGACGAGCAATCCAAGATTGCGGAGATCCTTTCGACGGTGGACCGGGCGATTGAGCAGACGGAGGCGCTGATTGCCAAGCAGCAGCGGATCAAGACCGGCCTGATGCAGGACCTCCTCACACGCGGCATCGACGAACAAGGCAACCTCCGCTCCGAAGAAACCCACCAGTTCAAAGACTCCCCCCTCGGACGAATCCCCGTAGAGTGGAGCTATGTCGCCGTGGGCTCACGCCTGAAGGACATCGAGCAAGGATGGAGCCCGGACTGCGACAGCGTTCCGGCGGCGCAAGGTCAGTGGGGAGTGCTGAAAACCACATCCGTCGTTTGGGAAGGATTTCAGTCCAAAGAGAACAAGGTACTCCCGTCTTCGCTCAGGCCAAGGCCGCAGTATGAGGTTCGCCGAGGCGATGTGCTAATGACGAGAGGCGGACCAAACTCGCGCGTGGGTGTGGTCGCCTTCGTGTACGAAACTCAGCCGCAGCTAATGCTTTCGGACAAGCTGTACCGCCTCGTTCTTGATGATTCAGTCGATCCAGAGTTTGTTGTTTTCGCACTCTCGTCGGCACAAACACAGCGGCATCTATCGACGCTGAAGACAGGTCTTGCTGAGTCCCAGACAAACATCTCGCAAGAGATTGTTAGGCAGCTTCATATTGCTCTGCCGCCGAAACCAGAGCAGGAAGAGATTTCTAAACTGCTCCGAAACGCTCGTAACCAGTCACAGACTGGTCGAGTGAATCTCGAAAAACTGCGGTCGCTCAAAACCGCACTGATGCAAGACCTGCTGACCGGCGAGAAACGCGTCACGCCGTTGTTGGAACAAGGTGTGACGAGCTAACAAGATCATCCCCATGCCGAGCCGCAACAAAACACTGACAATTACAAGCAACACAAAGAGATAACCCATGCCCAACGAACACGAGATAAAGAGCGAAAAGATCTTGGTGAAGGACATCTTTTCCACAATGTGGTTCCGGATTCCCGAATACCAGCGTCCGTACATCTGGTCGAGCGATGAGGTCAACGAATTACTCGATGACTTGACGTTCGCCAACAGGGAAAAGCCCGACCACGAGTACTTCCTGGGCTCCTTCGTATTTCAATCCAAGAAAGCAAATCCTGGGCTGGGTATGGAGTTTGACGAGAACGACCTGCTCGATGGCCAGCAACGCATGACCACGATGCTAATGCTCTTTGCTTGCATCCGCGACCTGGCTGAAGACGAAGAAGCCAAGAAGGACTGCCAAAGTGCGATCTACCAAAAGGGCAGCCAGTATCGAAATGTCCCCGAGCGTAACCGCCTGGTATTTTCGATTCGCCAGTCGGTTCAAGATTT
>CAZKOI010000536.1:0-2240 GCA_964554315.1 uncultured Enterobacterales bacterium
CCGCCGCCCATGCCGCCGCCGGGGGCAGCCTTCTCAGGCTTGTTGGCAATGATGGCTTCAGTGGTCAGGAGCAGGCTTGCGACAGAGGCTGCGTTTTGGAGTGCCGTCCGGACGACCTTAGTGGGGTCAATCACGCCCATCTCGAACATGTCACCGTAGGTCTCCGTCGCCGCATTGAAGCCGAAGCTTCCTTCGCCGTTCTTGACCTTGTCGACCACCAGAGTACCGTCGACGCCAGCGTTCCCAGCGATCGACTTGAGCGGTGCCTGGATGGCATCACGGATGATGTTCACTCCAAAGGCAGCGTCGCCATCGAGCTGGACGGTATCCAGGACGGCCATCGCACGAATGAGCGCAACACCGCCTCCAGGCACGACACCTTGCTCGACCGCTGCGCGGGTCGCGTTCAGTGCGTCCTCGACGCGGGCCTTCTTTTCCTTCATCTCGACTTCGGTCGCGGCACCGACGTGGATGATGGCCACCCCACCGATGAGCTTAGCGAGGCGCTCCTGGAGCTTCTCGCGGTCGTAGTCAGAGGTTGTGTTGGCGATCTGGCTGCGGATCTGCTTGACGCGCCCCCGCACGTCGTCGGTAGAGCCCGCGCCGTCGACCATGGTGGTGTTGTCCTTGGTCACCACGATGCGTCGGGCGGTTCCCAGGTCGTCCAGTGTGAGCGAGTCCAGCTTGATTCCGAGGTCATCCATGATGGCCTTGCCGCCGGTCAGGATGGCGATGTCCTCTAGCATGGCCTTGCGACGGTCGCCGAAGCCTGGAGCCTTCACAGCGACAACGTTCATGTTGCCGCGGAGCTTGTTCACCACAAGAGTGGCCAGGGCCTCGCCGTCGATGTCCTCGGCGACGATGAGCAAGGGCTTCGTGGCTTGATGGACCTTGTCGAGCACGGGAAGGAGGTCCTTCATGTTGGAGATCTTCTTGTCGTGAACGAGCACGTAGGCGTCCTCGAGAACAGCCTCCATCCGGTCAGCATCGGTGATGAAGTAGGGGCTCAGGTAGCCACGGTCGAACTGCATGCCCTCGACAATCTCGAGCTCGGTCTTCAGGCCCTTGGCCTCCTCGACGGTGATGACGCCGTCCATGCCGATCTTGCCCATCGCCTCGGAGAGAATCTTGCCGATCTCTTCGTCGCCGTTGGCAGAGATGGTGCCGACGGTTGCGATCTCTGCGGCGTCCTTGGTGTCGCGCGAGAGGTCGTTGAGGGCGCCAAGAATCGCTGTGACCGCCGCGTCGATTCCGCGCTTGAGGTCCATCGGGTTGGCGCCTGCGGCCACCATCTTCGCACCGTGGGTGTAGATGGCTTCAGCCAACACGGTGGCCGTGGTGGTGCCATCTCCAGCGACATCGGATGTCTTTGACGCGACCTCCTTGACCATCTGCGCCCCAATGTTCTGGAACTTGTTGGGGAGCTCGATCTCCTTGGCGACGGTCACGCCGTCCTTGGTGACCACGGGAGCGCCGAAGCTCTTCTCAAGGACGACGTTCCGACCCTTGGGTCCGAGGGTGACTTTGACCGTGGTGGCCAGGGTGTTCACACCCTTGAGGACCTCGGCCCACGCGTCTTCACGAAAGTTGATTTCTTTGGCGGGCATGGCTTCTCCTGCGTTGCTCGCGTTGTGTTTGTGGAATGAACTTACGCTTCGACCACAGCCAGCACATCTTCTTCACGGAGAATGATGTGCTCGATGCCGTCGAGCTTGATCTCGTCGCCAGTGAACTTTCCGAACAGGACGATGTCGCCTACGTTCAGGGAAACCTCACGCACCGACCCGTCGTTGTTTTGCCGGCCCGAGCCGACAGCGATGACCTCCGCCTCGCGAGGCTTCTCCTTTGCGGAGTCGGGGACGATGAGCCCGCCTGCAGTCTTTTCTTCTGCAGCAACGCGCTTGACGAGGATTCGGTCGTAGAGGGGGCGAAACTTCATGGTGGTCAGTCTCCCAGAGGGTTGAAGAGGGTCTTGAGTTGATCGCGAACGGCTAACCCCAGTCAGGACGGAGTATTCCGGGCGACGTGGCGCCCCCCACGGGCGCTAACGGCGCAGGTTTAGCGCTGAGCGCTGGGGTGAGCCACAAAAAATTCGCTCGACCCGCCGTTTCGTGCCGTTGCGCGCGCCCCCGCGCCTAGCTCCGTTCGATCGCCTGGGGTGTGCGCGGTCGATGATCCGTCGCGCAGGAGGAATAGTGGACGCACGGTAGGGGTCGAAACGGAGAGCGTGTGGGCCGGTT
>CAZKOI010000537.1:0-2229 GCA_964554315.1 uncultured Enterobacterales bacterium
TCGTGTGGTGGGCGCTTCACGGAGCTACCGAACCCGACCTGCCGCAGTGACCTCGTTGGCATCAATCACGTGAATGTGGACCCACGATTGATCGATGCTGCGTCGGTCATCGGCGTCGCACAGCAGCGAGACGCATGACCAATTGCAAATGGTCATTTTGAGGGAATCACACGCGCGTGGACCAAGCGACCGGCATCGGTCAGCAACGATCCGGTGAACGAGTGGTGGTCAAAGCGTTCAAGGGTGCTGACCTCATCGCCCCACACAACCGTGGTTCCGTATTTCGTCGCGCGCCGCAGAGCGTCGAGAACCGCATCAGACGAGCCCCGAGTTGGGCGCAGTGGTTCCGCATCTTCAAAGTATGAAGTAACCAGGCGCTCCCAGTTCTCCTGAAGGAGCGTGGCGGAACCAAACACATCGATGGCAATGACGCCATCCGCGTTTGACACCGCCACGCCTACCTGACCCTGCATCGGCCCATCGGCCACTACCTTCCTAATGCGGTGACGGTCGGCAGGATCTAGCGGTCCCTGACCAACAGAACTGAGGTAGTCGCTCGAGTCTGAGACGATGCCGCGAGCCACGAGTCGCCTCTTCACTGTTTCCCAAACCAAACCTTGGTCGGCGCGCGCCATTGCTGGGCGTTCGATTGACCGGCCCCGATCAATCGACTGTTCGAGCTGCCGCAACAACTCGGGCGGCACACCACCAACAACTCCGGTGAATTGACGCGAGCCGCTCCAGCGACCCTGCTCAACGCACGCCGTACGCACCTCGACCATCGACAGCGGTCGGATAATGGCAGATTGCTCGACTACGCGATTCTGGTGGCCGCCTTGCAACACCGATCCGGCCATCAGCAGCACCGTCTGATCGCCGCGATTGGTGACGAGCATTTGACGGACCGTTGGGGAGTCCAACTCGCTGAACGTCAGGTGCCTGGTATCGGACGTGATGTTCTTGATGGGTTCGGCTGACGTGTGTAGCGGGTGAAGGGCAAGGCCAACCTTCGTTCGTGGTCGCCCAACCGTGAGGTGGGACAACTTTGGCATGTGCTGATCCTTTCTACATTGACGGGGCTCCCGGACTCCACGAGTCCATCGGGTGCCAGCTGTAGTCACTTGACTGGTTCATTATGCAACCTTCGTCCTCTCGTTGCAACTTGACTTACTCAATTGACTATATTTGCGGTATGACATCGCCCACCTCCCAAGAAGGCCACCAGGCACCGGCCGGCTATAACGCAACTGCGTATCCATCCTTTGCCGTCACTGTCGACCTCGTCGTCATCACGTTTATGAGAGGTGAACCATCGGTTGTCCTGATCCGGCGAAGCGCCGATCCCTACGCTGGTCGGTGGGCGCTTCCCGGCGGCTTCAAGACCCCGGACGAAACACTCGATGAGGCCGCTCGTCGAGAGCTCCTGGAAGAGACCGGCGTTGAGACAGGGGCACAACTTGTGCAGTCGGGCGCATACGGCGACCCCGGGCGGGATCCTCGGTCAAACGTGGTGACCGTGGCCTACGCAATCCCAGCCACGCCGTCAACGCTTACAGGCCTTCGCTCAGGCGGCGACGCCGCTGATGCAGCGCTCATCCCGATCGAAGCGATCCACAACGGCACCGTCGAGTTGGCGTTTGATCATCGTCGTATTCTCAACGACGCTGTGGAATCGCTCGCAGTCCGACTGGAGCACAGCGGAATTGCGCCCGCCTTCTTGGATGAACCATTCACCCTCACCGAGCTAAGACGCGTGTACGAACGCTTGTGGGGAGAAGAACTAAATGCTGCCAACTTCCGTCGGTCTCTCTTGCCAAAGGTCACGTCCCTCTCTGAGCAGAGTCTTGCCGACAATGTCGCCGATCCAACGCTTGCACGCCTGC
This sequence comes from uncultured Enterobacterales bacterium, assembly GCA_964554315.1. Taxonomy (GTDB): domain Bacteria; phylum Myxococcota_A; class UBA796; order UBA796; family UBA796; genus UBA796. The sequence goes on from CAZKOI010000537.1 coordinate 1,884, forward strand.
TCCTGCAGGCTTTTAGCGGCGAACCGTCTGTGAATGCGTCACACGCTGACGTCGACGAACGCACATCACCGTCACTATCTGACCGTCGGCCGTGGGCACAGTTGGCAGAGCAGGCGCCGTCTCCTGACCTCGCGCAGGCTGTCGCGTGGAGTTCAATCGATCCCCGCAACCTCCCGCTGTTGAGCGTTGTCGATAGCCAAGGGCCCGGTCGGACCGATCGATACATAGCCACTGCTGCGTGGCACCTCACCGACCCACCAATTCGACGTCCGCGTCGACGATCAGCTTTTGACCCAACACGAAAGGCCTAAGAAACGGCCCCAAACGATGTCTTTGCCCAACTACC
>CAZKOI010000538.1:0-2227 GCA_964554315.1 uncultured Enterobacterales bacterium
CACAGAGCCGATTTACGGTCACACCAGGGACCGTCTGAGGCAGTCCCGCCAGCAACGAGGCCATGCGTGCAACATTGCGGTTGTCCTCGCCCGCCTGGTTGGCGCAGCCCATGAAGACATCGTCAACTTGTCGGGCATCAAGCCCCGCGGCATCGATCACAGCAGCCATCGTGGCCGCCAAGAGGTCATCGGGTCGAACTGTGCTTAGACCGCCCATGAAGCGACCAATGGCCGTCCTTCGAGGTGTGCAGATCACCACTTCGCGCATGGCTGTCTCTCCCGATCAGTAGTAGACGGGCGCAGGTCCCGGGTTGTCGCGGCCAGTGATGCTGTCCAGGACGGCGATCGCAGCCTTCGCGGCCTCCTTGATGTCTTCCTCTTGCCCGCCGAGGTAGACGCGACCGAAGGCGCCCACTGACAGAAACTCAAGAACCTCTATATTCGCCGCCTTTTCAGCCTCATTGGTCGCAATCAGCGCGTACCCCGCAGGGTGCGTCTCGAGCACGTAGAGGGTCTCTCCCTCATTGAGGAAGTTACCGTGCCGCATGCGGTTCGTGATCTGAGCGTGGTACCCCGTCGTGCTGTGGATGGTCTGCCCCGAGACGACGCGAGGCTTGAGCCTGTCCTCAATCTTCAGGTCCAGCGCATCAAGGATTTCCTCGCCAGCCGCCCGGACCTGCCCTTGGTCGTAGTGATGCAGCTCGAGGCATCCAAAGTGACGCTCAACCACCTGCATCCCGGGCACACACGAGGTGCGCTTGAGCGCAATATCCGTCACCACGTTGACGTCCATCCCTGGCGACACCTCGATGAAGAGCGACGCCTGAGACTCCAGGGGGTGGTACCCCTGGCTGATGGTGGCCAAGAAGCCCGCGGTCTGGGGTTGAAGAATATCGATGTAGGTAAAACAGCGTAGATCGATGGACATATGGACCTCCGGCATGATGTAACCGCGACCAAGGCCGCGGACGAACACGTATCTGGTTAAACCCCCCGCCAAGCAGGGTGCAACATGTACAACCTCCTCATCTCCTTGAGCTTTGCCGCCGCCGCGTTTGCTATCGGCGCCGCGACCACATCCACGTTTGTCGCCGGCTTCATCCCAGGCCTCATCGCCCTCCTGATCAGCTACTTCCTGCTCGCCCGTCGCACGGGCGGGAAGTTCCGTGTGGTCGCCGAGCGGGCCGTCCAGGAGTTTCAGAGCAATCGCTTTGAGCAGGGTCTTCGTCTCCTTGAGTCTTGCCTGGATCTCTCCAAGTGGCAGTTCGGCATCAAGGGTCAGGTCCATGGCCAGATCGGTATGATCATGTACATGCAGCGAAAGTGGCCCGAAGCCCGAACCCACCTCTCGCAGGCGTGGAAGCGCGACTGGCGTGCCCGCTCTATGCTGGCCGCTCTAGAGCATCGCCAGGGCAACAAAGAGCAGGCGCTGAAGACCCTCGCGGACCTGAAGTCTCACGGCGGCAAGGACCCCGTCTTTTGGGCGCTCTACGGCTACATCGCTGTCGAGTCAAAGCAACGCGATCTCGCGCTCGCGATGATCAACGAGGGCCTGCAGAAGTGCAAAGACTCCCCGGGCCTGACCGAGCTTCAGAAGGCCATTGCCAACAAGAAAAAGCTGAAGATGAAGGCCTTCGCGCCCACTTGGTACCAGTACTTTCCGGAGCAGATGCCGCGCTCTCAGATGCAGGCCTATGCCCAACAGCACCGCGGCATGAGCATTCCTCAGCCTCGTCGCTAGCTGTTGTACCAGGGCGGCTTGTGGAGGGCCTGGTAGTGCTCTACCTTGAAGGGGTTCAGGCGTTGCTTGGTCACATCCAGTGCCATCTTGGCGCTGACCAAGGCAAACCAAATGTACATGTCTCGCTTGTAGCTCTCGCGACTGAAGAGGCCCTTCAGCATCCACTTCGGGTTCACGAACTGCTTGTTCATCCGATGGAGCTCTAGAGCGATCTCGTCTCGGTTGAGGAATTCTGTGTCGAGCACAGGGCTCATCCAGTCGAAGTTGTCGAAGTCTTCCTCCGTGATGTGCCCGTTCGCTATTGCGTCATCAAAGATGGGCGTGCCCGGAACCGGTGTAATGGGATGGAACGCTGGAAAGTCAACGTCGATCTTCTTGGCAAGCTCCACCTGACGCTTGAGCGTCTCTCGGTTTTCGTCCTTCACGCCCACGATGAAGGTCGCCTGGATGAAGACCTCCGGGTACTTCGTGTTGAAGATGCGGATG
>CAZKOI010000539.1:0-2218 GCA_964554315.1 uncultured Enterobacterales bacterium
GTGTTCCATCACCGACGACCTCAATGGTCAGTGTCACGCTCTCGCCCAGCTTGACCTCGGTGGCGCTGGGCATGACCCGAACCTTAAAGCGACCCACGAGGCCACTGAAGCCCGGCGGCTGGCTATCCAGCGGGAGGGGGCGAATATCAACGGGAATGGCCTCCGTCGCGAAGGTCTGCGTCTCGGTCGTACCCCGCAGTCCAAACGGAGAGTCTCCGAAGAGCTCGTCGATGGACGTACGACGTCCTCGCCTCCGCTGGGTTCGAAACTGGGCCGTGAGACCCGCAGGGCCGATTCGCTGGGGGCCCGAGCCCGCGGCGACAAGCGGGACCTCGATGGTCTGAACCTTCACAGGCTTACCGTCTTGCAGGAGCTCGTACTCACGCTGCACAGCCTCAGCGTTCACTTCCTCAACGAAGCCTGGAAACTCGGGGCGGGTCCAGCGAGCGTTGACGAGCGGTCGGTCGTACTGGAACTGAAACCGATAGACCACCACTTGCCCCAACACCGGCGCATCATCCGAGAGTGTCGCAACCACCGGTGCAGCCCCTTGAGTCGCAGGCGGCTCGCCGACCTCAATCTGGATCGCACTTGCCCTCAGCATCTCCCCATCGACCACAAGCTCGACAGGCCCCACGGTCCAAGTGCCCGGCTTGAGCGCTGCGAGTTGGTAGTTGTACTCGATGGTTCGGGTCGTCTCGAAATTCACCATCATCGTCCTTGAAGACTGCCCCTGGAACTGCGCGAGCAAGCCCTCCGACACCGGAAGCACGGGCTCTGCATCAGGCCGACCGTTGATCACCGCGAGCTTGATCGGCACGGCCTGGCCGACCACAAGCTCGCGGGTCTCGAGCTGGAGGGCAAGCTCGCCGGCCCAAGCGGTCGCAATGAGCACCCAGATCACCAGTCACGCCCTCCCTGGCTGCCCTCGCCAACAACGACGCGGGGGTCTCCTTCTCTCACCGAATCAAACATTCGCTCCGCCTCACTCGCCGTAATCTCTTCGACCGAGAGTGGTGCAGCACCTGTATCGCGCTCGGTGGGATCGGCGGGAGAGTCGGCTGATTCTGAACGAGACTCCGACGAATCCTCTTCGGGTGCTTCTTCGGTCGACTCCGGCTCTGCCTCCTCCGGCTCTGGCTCTCGGATTCCGTCGTTTTCAGACGAGTCATCACCCGGCTCCTGGCTTCCCTGCTCGCTGGGTCCACCGGTGTCCTCGCTCTGCTGAGATTCCTCCGAAGACTCTTCGCCATCCCCATCCTGCGGCGGCGGTTCCTCTCCCATTCGTTTCTGAATCTCCGCCTGGACGGCAGCGGCATTTTGCTGAGCCGCCGTGTGGTCGGGATGGTCCTGAAGCACTCGCTGCCAGCTCTCGAGGGCCTGCGTGAGCCGGCCCGCCTTGTAGGCCGCCAGCCCTGCATTGTAGCGAGAGCGGGCACGGTCCGAGGGCGCCTGCTGACGATCCGCAACATCCCTCAAGACCCGGTCGGCCTCGTTGAAGCGACCTTCCTTGAACAAAGCCGCGCCCAATCGCTCCGCAACATCGAGGTCATCCGGATTAGCCACCTGCTCTGCGGTGAGTGCATCAACTTGGTCCGAGGCCGAGGCGGGACTTCCGCTTAGACAGACTGCAAGGACCACGAGCGCTGAGATCCCCCCGCGGCCGCGAACCACAAACGCGAGCAGCCCCAGAAACCACGCGAGTCCGAGCGGCCACTGGAAGCGCTCAAGCCATATCTTTTCCCTGCGGCTCAGCTGCTCGGCTCGCTTGAGCTTGCCCAACACCTCGCCCTGGTAGAGCGCGGTCATGTCGGCCGAGCCGGCGACCGACCGAACATAGGCTCCGCTGCCGATTTCAGCGACCCGCTGGAGCGGACCTTCCTCGATGCGACTCAAGACCATGTTCCCGGCCGCGTCCTTCTTAAATCCACCTGAAGCGAGCGGAATCGGTGCGCCATCCGCCGTGCCAATACCCACCGCAAAGATGTGGACTCCAGCCTCCTTGGCCTCCCGTGCTGCCGCCTCTGCCTCGCCTGACTGATCCTCTCCATCCGAGATGATGATCATGGCTCGATCGGCTTCGTCGCCCTGACCCACTACACGGGTCGCCATGCGGATGGCGGCCCCTAGGTCGCTGCCCTGAGCTCTCAGGCTTGCCGTCGAGGACCGCCGCACCATGGTCTCTAGGGCCGAGTAGTCCGTCGTCAGGGGCATCTGC
>CAZKOI010000540.1:0-2217 GCA_964554315.1 uncultured Enterobacterales bacterium
CGGCAGGCGACTTCGTGCGAGCGCTGGCCGAGGACGGCCTGGTGGCTCACGCAGCGCTCTTTCTCGCGAAGCGTAACCTTGCACTGGGGTCCGAAGGCCCGGGCTGGAGGTCTGCCAACGGCGATTCATCGGCGTCGATTGCGGCCGACCTTGCTGACTGGGACGGTGCGGAGGCATTGCTGGCCACGACCGGGATTCCCGAACTCGATGGACCACGGCGGGAACTCCTGGCGAACATCCTCAGAGTCTTTTTGTTCGGCGTCGAGGCACAGATAGACCGCACGGGCGTAGTCCATGGCCGCGACGGCGTGCTGGGTTCACCAGGGAGCGCGAACGCCGCGCTGGTCGAGGACGTGCTCCGTACGCTCCACGGTTCGGAGTGGGCACCGACCTGGAGCCCTCCCGATGAGTGGACGCCGCAGGCCCAGGCCGATGCCATCCTGGTGGAGCGAGTCCGCGAGGTCGTCGCGACGGCGTGCGATGCGCACACCGAGGCATGCAGCCCATGACGAAAGCGCAGCGTGGCTTACCGAGCGTGAAGCGGAGCGCTCACTGTGTGCAGCCGAGGTAGACCTCCGTCTGCTTGCTGTAGGCGCTCGGCCATTGCTCTTTTGCTGCGGCCAGCGTGGTTGAAATCACCTCGGCCTGAGAAGCCGCGCTAGCCGCCACGACGATGAAGTAGCCCCGCGAGAACCCTTTGTAGGCATTGGAGTGCTCCACGCTCACGTAAGCGCCGTCATCAGAGCGTCCCCGTGCGACATAGCAGGGCCAGCCAAAGCCGCCCTGTTCGCACTCTTCCTGGGTGTGCGTGAGCCCCGTCTTTGTATTGGGACTGAGATCGCGAAGCTTCAGAGGAATATTCAGCGCCTTCGCAGACGCTTCTGCGGTCTTCCGAGCCTCGGGGTAGTCGTGCGTGGACTGCAAGATCACGAGGCGCTTCTTGGCGAATTGCGACGCTTCGATCTCTTCCTGCGTGAGCTCCCGATCGGACTCTCCCGCGTGAGCAGCGAGCGCGACAAACAGGGCGAGAAACATGGTCATTCGGCCTCCGATAGGGTCAATCTGCCACGAATTCCAATAGATCGCCAGGCTGACACTCAAGCTCGCGACAGAGTGCCTCCAGCGTTGAAAATCGGATCGCCTTGACCTTGCCCGTCTTGAGCTTGCTGAGGTTCACCTCGCTGAGCCCGACACGCTCAGCGAGGTCGTTGCCTCGGACCTCTCGCAGGGCCATTACGACGCCTAGTCTTGACTTGATCGCCACTAGACTGTCTCGGCCATCTCGTGGATGAGGTCCACGATGGACGAGAAGGCATCGGCGATGCGTTGGGCCCACCAGCTCACAAACAAGAGACCCAGCGACTGAACCAGGAGGTCGGTGGATGGCTCCCAGAGGGCCGCGGTAGCCAGTGCCGATGACTGAGCCAGCTGCGTGATGGCGACGACCCCGTCCAAGATAGCGAGTCCAGCCACTAGAAGGGCGATCTTGCTGAGTCGCTCGGTCCAGGTGGCGGCTCGGCTGAGGGTTGAGGCCTTGGCCTCGAGGCGATGTTGTCTGTTTTCCATGGTGACCTCCAGGAGTGTTGTGCCCAGAAGATATGGCCACCAAATAGTTCTTCGGCAACAAAAAATTATCGAAAAACAATAAAAAATTATCTTATGTGTCGACGTCTATCGCCACCTCGGACCAAAAAACCATGCCACCAGGGCCGTACGCCTGCCCGCGGTGATGGGGGTGATTCGGTGCCGAAGGACTGAAGGAAACATCACCGCGGTGCCCTGAGCACGAAAGTCTGCGGTGGTGTGTAGTTCCTCGAGCTGAAGGTCGCCGCCCCGGTAGGTGGTCGGGTCGCTGAGCTGTATGGTCAGGGAGAGCTTTCGGTCCAGTCCTGACTCACCTCCCCATTGAACGTCGTGATGCCAGCCATAGTGACCCGCATCCTCCGCGGCATAGTGAATGACCTGTGTCTCCATGTGGTCACCGAGGTCGAGGTGAAAGTCACGCTCGTTTGCCTCCCTCGCCAGGGAGCGGAGCCGGTCGTTGATCCAAGGCTCGTCAATCCAGCAAACTCGTGCGATGCGCACGCTCTGCAGGGTCTCGTCGCGCGAGAAGATGGTGCCACGCTCGGCTTCCACGGCATCGACCCCTGCGAGGACGCGACGGATGGCGTCGACGTTGTCGCGCATCGCCGCGAACAGCTGCCGCGCCCGCAGCGC
>CAZKOI010000541.1:0-2199 GCA_964554315.1 uncultured Enterobacterales bacterium
CACATGCACCGAGATGGTTCCCACTAATGGAGCGCGAGTGCCTAATGAGGTCGCGCTATCCAGCCCGTCTACGAGCCGAAAACAGGTGATAATTCCGTGGTCTTCAAGATAGTGTTGACACGCGCTAGGCGTTATCCGACGATGACGCACCGAGGAGGTGAGAGCATGAGACTGATGTCACTGGTTGTCGCGATGGTAGCGACGGGTTGTGGTAGCGATAAGGACGACGAAGGCCCCGCCGTGGGATGCGCGGAGCTGGGCGAAATGATCGCCGAGAACGAGACCTGCAATGACCCTGCGGAAGACTACGAAGCATACTGCGAAGAGAGTCGGGTCGAATCGGCGGCGCTCGGCTGCGAGAGCCACTTTGACAAGTTGACGGAGTGCTCGGTTGAAGAAGGCCTTGAGTACGAGTGTGGGGAGGACGGGGAACCGAGCTCTACCCTTGAAGAAGGCGGCGCGTGCGAGAACGAGTTCGGCCTGCTCCTTGCCTGCGTGTTCTCTGCGATGGAAGAGGGCGCCTGATCCTCTCGAGGGACGGCTTCGGCGCTTAAGGTGGTCCGCTAGTCTCGGACTCGCCGGACCGACAAGCCACGTAGACTTGAATCCACGAGACGAAGTCCACCAGGGCCTCCTCGGGTGGGCCGTCGGCGCTTGTCTTACTCCCGCCGCCGTGCCCTATGCCGGTGACATCGCCAAAGCCCGAGACATGCTGTGTCGCACCCTCAACGAGGGGCTTGGTGAGCAGCGTACTCTCGGCGGCTCGGGTGGCAGGAAACCGCGGAGAAGGCATCGGCGTTACCCAGTGAAGTTGCGGCGATTTGTGGCTGTGGTCACCCCGTTGGATGCACGCCCTTCGGCCGAGTTCACAGCTTGGTGGCTCAGGTGCTATCATCGGCGCCTCACTCGGAAGGTCTGTCCATGACACCACTCAGTCTCGCTGGCCTGCTGGCTATGGTCACCCCTCAAGGGCAACAGGAATGGTGGGAGGTGTCGGGTCAAGTGGGCATCAGTACGGTGTCGGGCATGGATGCGCAGGTGTCGGGTACCGGAATGCAGGTGTTCGCTGGAACCCGAAAGCGTAACGATTGGCGCCCCCAGGCTGGGCTTCAAATGCACCAGGCGGAGGGGGCTCGACAATGGCTCGTCGAGGCGGGAGCACGGCGATACTTTCAGCCGAGTGGGTTGCCATTCGAGCCGTTCGCTGAGGGTGGACTCAATCTGCCATTGCTTCAGCCCGTAGGGCCCGGCGTGCGCTTGGGCGGCGGCGCCTCATACGCGGTGAAGGACGACATTCGCATTGAAGGCGGCTTGTCGCACTTGGTCGGGCTCGGGGATGCTGTCAGCGTGACCTTTGTCAGTGTCGGTGCAGCGTTCAGGCTCTAGGGCTCGAAGAACGCCATGGTCACCGTCAGTCCGTGATTTGGTGCATGACCTGACCTTCACCGGGAAGCGGAGGTGAGAGCACAAATACACCGTCAGCTGGCCAGCTTCGTGACGTACTGCAGGCCCACCACAGGCGGTCAGAGCCCGTGAACCCCTGCCAGCGGGGTCCCGTCATCTCGCCTCCGCCCTTCACTTGCGCCGTACATTCGTCCTGACCAGTCGCTGTGTTGTCTTCGATGGAAAGAATGTCGTACAGCACGACACCCGGATCATGGGTGGAGGCAATGTCCCACCAAGCCTCGTCATAGTAAACAGCGAACCTGGTTTCACCCTGATCCTGCCACTCAGTGCCTTGGTCTTGCAGGTAGGTGTTGAACAGTATCGCCTGGCTTCGGGGTGCGATTCCCAAAGGTAACGGAGCCGGCTTGCAGCCGTCGACCGTCTCACCAATGATGGATTGCGGCCAAAGGGTCGTGATCGCCTCTTGCCGCCAGGAGCCCCAGCTGCCGGCCTCAGTGGTGCCGAACTCATCGAGATAACAATCATCTGTTCGAGTGTCGGGGTACCATCGAACCGTCCCCACTGCTCGTCCCGTCGAGTCTTGGCCCCACGGCTTGACCATCCGAAAAGCACCGGTCCAAACGCTCGCAGGGGCGTGATGAATCCGCGCGAAGCCAAAGGTTGCGGGCTGGCTTCCACTGTCCAGCAGCGGTTGGAGTTGCCCGAAGACGTACCAACGATGGTCGTCAGCGTCATTCCATTCTTCATCGATGTACTGAGGGTAATCTTTAACCGTGGCCGAGAACCCAATCT
>CAZKOI010000542.1:0-2190 GCA_964554315.1 uncultured Enterobacterales bacterium
GCGCGCGCTGCACGGGCCGCGGCTGGCCACGCCGAGCCGGAGCCGACGCCGGCCCGAGCCGCTCCAACGGGCATCGATGCGGAATCGGACCTGATGGGAAGCCGCTCCCGACAACGGCGTGCTCTTGAAGACGAGGGCGGTGAAGAAGAGGCGGCAGCAGCCTCTGCGAGCCCGAATGCGGTCAAGGACGCCGTGCGGCTGATGCGGAACAACAAGCCGCTCAGCGCTTCACTTCGTTTCTATGACCTCTTGAAGAGCGGCAGCTATCCCGACGAGAACACCAAGATCGAGTACTACCTCGCCCGAAGCCTCGAGCAACTCGAGATGTATCACACGGCCCAGTACTACTTCCTCAAGGTGGTGAAGGAAGGCCCATCCACGCCGTACTTCAAGTACGCACTTCCGAAGCTGGTGAAGATGGCCCAGATCACCGGTGACGAGACCGAGCTCTTGAAGGTGGCACCGAATGTCCCCGCCGAGGCCTACCCGCGCGGGTCAAAGAACAAGATGTACTACCTCATGGGCATCCGCAGCATGGCGAGCAACGAGCTCAACGAGGCACGTAAGTACCTCGGCCAGATCTCGAGCAAGTCGACCATCTACCGTCAAGCTCGCTACCTTGAGGGGGTCATCTACAACAAGCAGGGCAAGCTCAAGAGCGCAAAGCGAGCCTTCATGGATGTCGTCCGCCACCCTATCGAGGCGACGGATAAGGCTGAGCTGCTGAAGCAAGAGCATCTCACGGACCTCTCCCTGCTCAACATTGGGCGCATGTACTACAAGATCGAGCGGTTTGACGATGCCTCGAAGTACTTCGACCTGGTCAACCACCAGTCAAACTATTGGCCTGAGGCGCTCTTCGCCGGCGCATGGTCAAACTTCATGCAGAACAACCTCAACCACACGCTGGGCCAACTTCTGACCGTTCGGAGTCCCTTCTACAACCAAGACGACTTCATTCCGGAGATCAAGTACCTTCGCGCGCTCACCTTCTTCAACCTCTGCGAGTACAAGGAGGTGGAGAGAATCCTCTTGGACTTCGAGGATGGTGCTCGCCCCGTCCAAGACGAACTCAAGAACTTCGTGAAAGGCTACTCCACCAAGGAGCAACTGAAGCTCGCCGAGCAAGCCTGGGACACCTATTTCGGACCCAACCCCGCCGCGACTCAGATCCCGAAGCCGTTCTTCAGCAAGCTCCTCCGAAATGAGGACATTGCCGGTATGGTGTCTCACCTGGAGTTGCTTGACGACGAGATCGAGCTGATCAATCAGCAGAAGTCTGAGTGGCGTGACACCGTCGGCGCCCTGATGAAGAAGATCATCGAGCGGGATCGCCAAAAGCTCAAGCGCCGGGCCGGCAAGTTCATGTTGGCCGAGATGGCGCGCTGGGCCAACAATCTGCAAGACCTGCTCAGCAGCTCGGAGATTGTGCGCTTCGAGGTCATCGACGCTCAGCGGGTAGACTACCAGTACAAGTTCCAAAACCCCGATCTTGCCAACCTCTCTGGGAAGGTCGACCTGGACTTCGCGACTGCAGTCGACTTCATCTACTGGCCGTTCAATGGCGAGTTCTGGCGTGACGAGCTCGGCTACTACCACTACACAGAGCAGGGCTCCTGCAAGTGATGTAATCGGGGCGAACGCCCCAACCTGGAGAGACACACATGAAGCGTGTTGTACCTACTTTCGTGGCCCTCATGGCCCTCACCATGGGCACCGCCTGGGCAAAGGACGAGGAGAAGCGTCGCGTCCTCAAGCTCGATGACGTCGGTGTCGAGACTCAGTCCGAGTTCTATCGCCAGAAGGCCCGGGAGAAGCGCCATGAGTCCATCAAGTTTCTGACGGACTTGCTGCGAAACAACCCACCTCGTGGTGAGCAAAAGGCCGAGATGCTCCTCCGGCTGGCCGACCTCTACTTCGAGGAGGGCCGCGATGTCTATCTGACCGAAATGGACACCTTCAGGACCCAATTCGATAGCTGCTTCAACACTCCAGGGTGCAACACGGAGAACATGAAGGCCGATAACTCCGGCTCGATTGTCTACCAAAACAAGTCCATCCGCCTGTACAAGAACATCCTGAAGACGTTCCCGCAGTACCGACGCGCGGACGAGGCCACCTTCTACCTTGCATCGGCTCTCCAAGACACGGACCGTCGAGACGATGCTGTCAAGGAGTTCAGCAAGCTCG
>CAZKOI010000543.1:0-2177 GCA_964554315.1 uncultured Enterobacterales bacterium
AGGGTACGCCTCGTCGGCGGGCCCAGGTCACCGCAACATTGTTGAGCAGATGGCAATGCCCATGAAGGTGGACGACATCGACGTCGGGACCGACCTCATCAAGCAGTCTCCGCGCCGCCATCGGCAAGAAGAGTTGATGGCGGTAGGCCAAGCGATTGGAGAAATTTCGTGCCGTCAGCACCCGCACACCGTGGTGGTCTCGGTCAGCGTCTAGGCTCACCCGCGAATGACCGTCCATCGCATCCGTCGTGAGAACCGTGACCTGGTGCCCCATGCCGACCAAGGCCCGAGAGAGACCGTCCACAATTCGGGGGATTCCGCCGTAGGCCCACGTGGGTGGGAAATAAGGTGTGACCTGGAGCACGTGCACGACAGTTCCTTCTCGTCTGCAACACCATATCGCGATGGCCGCTGGGGGTGGGCCTCTGGTGGCGTTGAAGAGCAACCAAGATTACAATCCGCCCACTGGAGGTCTCATGACCATGCGCACTACACGCATCGCCGCTTTTGTCGTGATCCCGCTTGCGCTGGCGGGCTGCGGGAAGGACTGCCAAGCCACTTGCACCAAACTCTACGGCACCGCACCAAACTGTGGCGATCCGTCAGGCGACCCCGATTCTGAGTCCTACTTCAAGGGTCTGGTCGGGAGTGAAGACCGCGACGAGAAGATGGCCGACTGCATGCGCGCATGCCAGGACGGCCTGCAAGTCCCGGGTGAGGTCGGCGACTATGACCCATACACGCGACGAAGTGCGAATGAGGAAGTGCCAGATTTGGAGAATGACCGCCAGGTAGCGCTGTGGATGGAGTGCATCGACGAGCACAGCTGCGTCAAGCTCTCTCAGAACTACTGCGAGCCTGTCTGGTAGGCCCATGCTTCGAACCCTCCACCTCTGCGGCCTAATGCTGGCACCAGCCTTGGCCGGGTGCGAACCCTCCTGCGAAGACACCTGTGACAAGCTCTTGAGCTGCGACGAGGTCGAGATGGACTTTACGTCTGCCCGCGAGTGCGCCGCTGCATGCGAAACGCAGCAGTCGCTGTACGACAAATGGGAGGCAACCGATGAGCGAGAGTGGTTCGGGGACATGAAGTATTGCATCGACGACGCCTCTTGCGCTGACATCGCCGACGGCGAGTGCTACGACGACGAGCTCTACATCTGGTGAGTCGTAAGCCGCGAATACTCTTTCTGTACACCGGCGGGACGCTGAGCATGGTTTCGAGCGATGTCCAGGGCCCGCTGGCCCCGATGGACGACGCGCCCGACTTGCTCGCCCACGTTCCCACCCTTGGCCAAGTCGCCGAGATCTCTGGCCAGGTGGTGTCCAATGTGGACTCGTCGGATCTTCGACCGACGGACTGGGCCCGGATCGCAGAGACCATCGCCGCGGCGCATGAAGACTTCGACGGGTTTGTGGTGGTTCATGGCACCGACACCATGACCTTCACCGCATGCGCTCTGAGCTTCATGCTCGGAGGAGATCACAAACCCTTGGTCCTCACGGGCTCACAACGTCCGCTTGCAGAACCCCGAACCGATGCCCGAGTCAACTTGGTCCACTCCGCCATTTGCGCAACCATGGACATCCGAGAAGTCTCGCTCTACTTCGGCTCGCATTTGTTCAGAGGAAACCGGGCGACCAAGACATCCGTCCACGCCTACGACGCCTTCGCTAGCCCCAATCATCCGCCGCTGGCCGAGGTCGGTGTCGACCTAGAGATGGTCTCACCTACCCTGCGGAGAAGCGGACCGCTGACGGTTGATACGTCCATCGAGACCCGTGTCGCAGTGCTCAGCGCGTTCCCAGGCATGGAGCCCGAAGCGCTGGATGCCCTTGTAAGGGCGGGGCAACGAATGGTGATGCTGAGAGGCTTTGGTGAAGGCAACCTCCCACAGTCCGGGTGGCCTGATGCCATCCGAAGGGCGACTGAGGCGGGCGTTCACATCTTGGTCGGTAGCCAGTGTCGGGTCGGCGCGAGTCGTCCGGGTCGCTACGCCGGTAGTGATGCAGCAGCAAAAGAAGGAGCGCTTTTCATCGGCGACATGACGGGTGAAGCTGCAGTCGTCAAAGCCATGTGCCTCCTCGGTCGAGGCCTCGAGGGCGATCGCTTTCGCGCCGCCTTCCAGTCACCCATTGCTGGCGAGCTGTCCCCGGGAACAATGCGTCCCCTCTAG
>CAZKOI010000544.1:0-2175 GCA_964554315.1 uncultured Enterobacterales bacterium
CGCGACACCGGCGACGAGGCCACGCGCATCAAGACGGGCATGGAGCTCTTCACGTCCCCGGCCACCCTCGCCCACTCCGGCCGATTCACGGAGCCGGACGACCTGGCCGCCGGCATCGCCTCCGGACCCGGCGGCCCGCTGGACCCCTTCCGCCCGCCGGCTACGCTGCAGAGCGTCAGCTTCAACACCGTCGCCACCAACGGCCTGATACCCTACAAGACGGCGCAGATGAAGATCGTGGTGCACGACCGGTCCCGGCTGGCCGACCTGGCGCCCTTCATCTCCCCCGCCCTCTACTCGCGCAACCACGTCTACATGGAATACGGCTGGGCCCACCCCGACGACGACCTGGAGTCGAACCCGGTCGGCTACCTGATCAACTCCATGAGGGTGGCAGAGAAGTATTCGATCGTCAACAGCTCGTTCTCGATGGACGCCTCGGGCGACATCAGTCTGGACGTCTCTCTCGCCCTCCGCGGGGCCGAGAACCTGCAGCTGTCCGACATCAACCGCGGCGAGGGGGTGGAGAGCGTCATCGAGAAGATCGACGAGGCCATCGAGGCCATCCAGGGCGCCCTCAGGGCGCTCAACTCCGACGAGTCCACCCGGGAGGAGGTCCGGGAGCTGTTCCCGTCCAACATCCTCGGCGCCGTGTCCTCCACCGACGCCTCGGTCTCCGCGCTCGACGAGGAGCTGCGCGAGGAGATCTTCACCCTCATCCGCGGCTTGGGAGGCACCGAGAACCCCAACGTCGGCGTCATCCGCGAGAACTTCGCTCGCATCTTCGGTGAGAACGAGGGCGGCGAGTCGCTCACCCGGCAGCTCCGGGCGTCCATCTCCGCGGCCATCGAGCTCAAGCGGCGGATCCTCTACAACGGCATCGACCCCTTCCTGCCCGACGCCACCATGCAGCAGATCAACCCCCGCAACCAGGCCATCAGCGAGCTCAACCTGGGCGGCGACTCCTACGTCTCGCTGGCCAAGCTGCTGATGGTCTTCGTGGGCAAGCCCCTGGCCGCCACACGCCGGTTCGACGAGATCCAGATGCTGTTCTACCCCTTCAACCGCAACGCGAGCAACCTGCGAAACCAGTCGGTGGGCTCCTTCCCGATCAAGCGGTCCGACTTCCTCAAGCTCATCCAAGAGGAGTCGCGCAACACCGCCAACATCCCGCTGCAGCGGTTCGTCTCCCTCCTCGACAGGGAGTTCGTCTCCAACCAGGCCTCCGAGCCCTACGGCCTGTCCATGCTCTACGGGCCGGCCGACGAGAACGGCAACCGGGAGCTGGTGGAGTCGCTGCAGGAGGACCGGTCCGAGGTGATCAACCTGAAGCAGAAGCTGCTGCGGCGGATATACGGGACCGACGGCGAGGTGCGGTTCTCCCTGCCCTCGGTCGGGCTGCAGTTCGAGGCGATCCCCCGGCGCACGTCGACCGACAGCCCGAACTCCGGCGCGGCCGGCACCATCCTCCGCATCCACGTCTACGACTCCCGGTGCACGCCGCACGAGTCGTTCGGCTCCATATACCGAGCCGCCCGGACGAGGCAGTTCAACGCCATCCGGGAGTATGTCGATCCCGAGTCGGACGACATGGGTCACCAGGCCGCCGCCGACCAGGCGATTCAGCTCGCCGTGGAGGTGGGCGTCCTCGAGCGCGGCGTCGCCACCACCGGTCCGGACGGGCAATCCCTTCCGGCTTCCTTCCGCGTCAGGGGTGGCACACCGGCGATCAAGCGACTGTGCCGCAAGCTCGTCCCCACCCTCCGGTTCGGCACGCAGGCCTCCGGCGCCACCTCGGTCACCTTCTCCTCCAACTCGGACCCGCAGATGGCCACGATCAACATGCTGCGCTCCGGCAACCGAGGCGACAACGCGCCCGGCATCCGGGACGGTGGCCTGCCCCTGGAGGTCATCCCGACCGAGGTATCCATCGACACCCTCGGTTTCCCGTTCTTCTCCGTCGGCCAGCAGTTCTTCGTCGACTTCGACACCAACACCACTGCCGACAACATCTACGGTGTCGCCTCGGTGTCGCACACCCTCGAGCCGGGCAACTTCACCTCACAGGTGAAGCTACTCAGGACCACCGACGCGTTCGGCGAGTACAGGGCACTGGTCGACCAGATCGCCAACGCCATGCGCGCCATGTCCGACGCAGAGGGTGAGCCTGATGAG
>CAZKOI010000545.1:0-2168 GCA_964554315.1 uncultured Enterobacterales bacterium
CCTACGGATATTCGTTGATGGCGAGGATTGGTCGGAACGAATTCGTACTGAAGCCGTCGGCATGGGTGCGTCGAACGTCGCCGTCCATTCCCCCGTGCGGAGAGCCTTGCTCGATCGACAGCGCCAGCTTGGTCAGGCCGGTGGCATCGTGATGGACGGTCGCGACATCGGCTCAGTGGTCCTCCCAGATGCCGACCTCAAGGTCTACCTCGACGCCTCTAGGGAGGAACGGGCGATTCGACGCCATCGAGAGATGCTCGCTCGAGGACTCGACGTCGCGATTGAGACCATCCTCCGAGAGGTCACCGATCGAGACGCCAAGGACAGAGAGCGAGCAGAGGCGCCCTTGATTCAGGCCCATGATGCCGTGTATCTGGACACCACTGATTACTCCGCAGAAGAGAGCGCCCAGAGAATTGTCGAAATGGCACACGATCTGGGTTGACGCACCTCGTTCCTTCGGCTAGGTGCGCCCGTCTTCTGGAGAAGCTTGGCGTCCGGTCAAGGGACCTCAGGGACATCACTCACCAAAGCTGGCGAGAGTCGGCACCCAGATAGGCTGGGTGGCGCCAACGCCCAAAACCAAAACACGCTCAGCGCTGAACGACCAAAGAACAGCCGCTAGCGTCCAACATAAAATGACAAATATCGACACCAATGTTGCGGAACTTGACCGCGACCAATTCGCTGCTCTATTCGACGAATACCTGGACCAAAAGAGCATCCGGGAACAGTCCGTCGTCACTGGAAAAGTCATCTCAATCGAGGGTGACTGGATCACTGTGGACATTGGCTACAAGGCCGAAGGCACCATCTCTCGCAACGAATTCCTCAACGAGGAAGGCGAGCTCGAGATTGAGGTCGGCTCTGACGTCGATGTGTACCTTGACTCCATGAGCGAGGCGGATGGCACACTCAAGCTCTCGAAGCGCCGCGCCGACCAGATGAAGGCCTGGGAAGACATCGCCAAGGCACACGATGCTGGCGTAACCGTCAAGGGCACCATCACTTCCCGAGTCAAGGGCGGACTCTCCGTCGACATCGGTGTCAAAGCATTCCTTCCGGGCTCACAGGTTGACCTTCGCCCGGTCAAGAACCTTGAGAAGATGCTCGGACTCACACTCGAGTTCAAGATCATCAAGTTCAACAAGCGTCGGGGCAACATCGTCCTTAGCCGCCGCGTTCTCCTTGAGGAGGACCGCAAGGTCAAGCGCGCCGATACACTGAAGAGCCTCGAAGTGGGCGCCATCATGATTGGTGTGGTCAAGAACATCACCGACTATGGTGCATTCATCGATCTCGGCGGTATCGACGGCCTGCTCCACATCACCGACATGACCTACGGACGCATCACGCACCCATCCGAGATGGTCGATGTCGGCCAAGAGGTGGAGGTCAAGGTCCTGAAGTTTGATGAGGACTCGCAGCGCGTGAGCCTTGGTAGCAAGCAAATCCGACCTGACCCATGGGATGAGGTCGATCTTCGCTACCCGCCCGGTGCCATTGTTCGAGGTAAGGTCGTCTCCATGCCCGACTACGGTGTCTTCATCGAGCTTGAGGACGGCATTGAGGGTCTGGTTCACATCTCTGAGATGACCTGGAACAAGCGCGTCAAGCATCCCTCCAAGCTGGTGGAGATGGGCTCTCTCGTCGAGGCCAAGGTCTTGGGTGTCGATGTCGAGAACAAGCGAATCAGCCTTGGTATGCGGCAGCTTGAGGCCAACCCCTGGGATGTTGTCGAGGAGAAGTACCCGGTCGGAACCATCATCAATGGTGCGGTCCGCAACATCACGGATTTCGGAATCTTCGTCGGCATCGAGGAAGGCATCGATGGGCTTGTGCACATCTCGGACCTCTCGTGGAGTCAGCGCATCAAGCACCCCACCGAGGTCTACAACAAGGGTGACGAAGTCGAGGCTCGCGTCCTCAACATCGACCGTGACAACGAGCGCTTCAGCCTCGGCATCAAGCAGCTCTCGGATGATCCTTGGCTCTCGGTGCAGTCGCGCTACTTCCTTGGTCAGGTGATCAAGGGCACAGTAGTGAGCCGCACCGACTTCGGCGTCTTCGTCGAGATCGAGCAGGGCGTAGAGGGCCTGGTTCACATGTCTGAGCTGAACAACCCTGAGGGTGACTGGGCGGAGCTGTACCCTGACCAGCAAGAGATG
>CAZKOI010000546.1:0-2158 GCA_964554315.1 uncultured Enterobacterales bacterium
GTTCCCTTTTACTTCGGGGGAACAGGCCTGCTCATCATCGTCGGTGTGACCCTCGACACGGTCGCCCAAATTGAGGGCCACCTCATGACGCGGCACTACGATGGTGTGGTGGGGCCGGGCCAAGGCTCCGCAGGTGGGCGTCGCGGTACGCTCGGCACACGCTAAGGAGTCGTCCCTATGGATGTCATTCTCTTCGGTCCTCCAGGCGCAGGAAAGGGTACGCAGGCAGAGGCGATCTGCAGTGAGTTGAGCATTCCGCACATCTCCACGGGGGACATCTTCCGTAAGCACCTTAAGGAAGGAACGGAGCTGGGCCGGCTGGCTCGAAGCTACATGGACCAGGGACAGTTGGTTCCTGACCAGGTGGTCTGCGATATCGTTGCCTCGCGTCTGATTGAGACAGACTGTGCGGCAGGCGCGCTCCTGGATGGCTTTCCGAGAACCGTGGCGCAGGCGGAGATGCTCTCAAGCTGGCTGGATGGCCAGGGCCGTCAGGTCGGCGCCGTCATCAACTTGGCGGTAGACGACCAGATCCTCGTCGGGCGGCTCAGCGGTCGTCGGACGTGCATGGGGTGTGGTGCAACGTACCACGTCGTGAACAACCCTCCTGCGGCGGCCGATACCTGTGACCGCTGTGGCGGCGAGGTTGTCCAGCGCAAGGATGACGTAGAGGCGACTGTACGAGCGCGCCTGGAGACCTACAGTCGAGACACAGCACCGGTGCTTGCATGGCTCGATGCTCGAGTTCGGATCCACACGGTCGACGGTTCACAGCCGATAGGTGATGTTCAGGCTGCTATCTTGGCCGCGATCCGGGACTGATATGGTCCATATCAAGGCAGACTGGGAGCTCGCGGCCATGCGATCGAGTGGGCGTAGGCTGGCTGAGGTTGGGGCCCGACTTCGAGAGACCGTTGCCGTTGGAATCAGCACGGCTGATCTCGATCGGATTGCGGAGGAAATGATTCGTGAGATGGGGGCTGTGCCCGCCTTCAAGGGGTACGCGGTTGAGGGAGCCCCCCCCTTTCCTGCAACCATCTGTGCGTCGCCAAATGCGCAAGTCGTCCACGGAATCCCCACGGAGGCCCCACTCGAGGAGGGCGACCTGATCTCGATCGACATGGGCCTGCACTTTGGCGGCTACTATGCGGATCACGCATTCTCTGTTGTCGTTGGCAATGCGACGCCAAAGGTGCAGCGCCTGCTTGACGTGACCGAGAAGAGCCTATATGACGGCATCTCCGCGGCCAAGGCGGGGGACAGAATCGGTGATATCGGTCATGCGATCGAGTCAGCAATCCGTCCTCATGGCTTCGGAATCGTCCGGCAGTATGTTGGACACGGAATCGGCAGGGCGCTTCACGAGCGACCATCCGTTCCAAACTACGGAAAGCCCAATACGGGCGACTTAATCAAACCCGGCATGTGCCTCGCCATCGAACCGATGGTGACACTCGGAACCTGGAAGACAAAGACCTTAAATGATTTCTGGACAGTGGTGACCGCAGACGGCAGCCTGGCTGCCCACTTCGAGCACACCATTGCCATCACACCGAACGGGACAGAAATTCTCACCGTTCTTGACTAAAACACCTGTTGAACCGGCTGGTCCGGCGAGGGAAGTAAAAATGAAAGTACGCGCTTCTGTAAAGAAGATCTGTGACAAGTGTCGCGTCGTAAAGCGTCGCGGAGTGCTCCGCATCGTTTGCGAGAACCCCAAGCACAAGCAACGGCAGGGGTGAACCATGGCTCGTATTGAAGGTGTGGACCTCCCACGAAACAAGCGCGTCGACATTGCGCTCACATACATCTTTGGTATCGGTCGTAAGACGGCTGGTGACATCTGTGATGCGGCTAGTGTCGCTCGTGATGTCAAGGCTGGCGACCTCTCAGAGACTGAGGTGGCCGCTATCCGAAACGTCATCCAAAACGACTACCAAGTCGAGGGTGATCTGCGGAAGGAAGTCGCGATGAACATCAAGCGTCTGATCGATATCGGTGCCTACCGTGGCCTTCGTCACAAGAAGGGTCTGCCGGTTCGAGGACAGCGCACACACACAAACGCCCGCACACGCAAGGGCCCGGTCCGTACGGCCGGTAAGCGTCGCTAGGGGAGGTGAGAAATGGCTAAGCAACGTACTCGTACCGCACGTCGGAC
>CAZKOI010000547.1:0-2158 GCA_964554315.1 uncultured Enterobacterales bacterium
CGCGTCGGCATCGGCGTCGCCGTCGGCATCGGCGTCCGCGCCTAAAGCTACGTCCGCGTCTTTGCCCGTGTCGGTGCTGGGACCACCGCAGCCAGTGGCCACCACAATGAGTGGGAGTATCGTGAGTCTCATCGGCCCTCCATGGCTGGAACAGTATCTCAGGAATGCGCGAAAAAAGGATGCTGAATTCGGCCGCAGAGGAGATTTCGGTGCACGGCTAGCCGGATGTGTGGTTCTTCTGCATCTCAAGGAACTCCGAAGGACAGGGCGGAGACCTCAATGCCCAGAACTTGGTCTCTAAACAGCACCCGTCCGGGCTCGCTGTGCGCGGCTCCCGCGGCCACCATCAGCGGAAGAAGGTGCTCCTCGCGGGGGTGACAGAATCGCGCGCTCGGCGCCGCTGCCCACTGGATCAGGCCCTGCTCTCGGTCTCCAGCAGCTCTCGTGCAGGTGGCCTCGATCCAGCGGTCGAATCGTCGCGACTGATCGAGTTCAGCGGTTCCGCTCTCACGCATCAACACGTGCATGTTGTGGAAGCTCATGCCGCTGCCAAT
Source organism: uncultured Enterobacterales bacterium (assembly GCA_964554315.1). GTDB lineage: Bacteria > Myxococcota_A > UBA796 > UBA796 > UBA796 > UBA796. Next base: position 555 of record CAZKOI010000547.1, read on the forward strand.
GATGGCGACGCCCTCGTCACGGAGTGGCGCCAAGGCGCGTCCAATGGCGAGGTGCTCCTCGGGGTCGAGGCCCTGTCGAAGGGACACCTGAAAGGTTGGAATTTGCGCCTCGGGTAGAGCCACCTTGAGGGGGATGAAGACCCCGTGATCAAAACCTCGCGTGCTGTCGGGGCGGGCGTCGAGTCCGGCCTCGTGGAGCAACCGGATCGCCTGCTCAGCCACGTCCGGTGCTCCCGGCGCCGGCCAGGTGAGCTCATAGGTGTGCGGAGGAAAGCCGTAGTAGTCGAAGTAAAGGTCCGGGTTGGCGCCGGTCTGTACCCTAATCACGGGCTCTTCCCAGTGTGCCGAGACGACCAGCAGCGCCCGCGCATCCCGAAGCGTGTCGCCGAGACCTTCCAGGTTGGTACGCAGGGTCGCCCAGGTGTCGGCGGGGCCCATCGTCCACTCCATGAAGAAGCAGGGCCCCCCACCATGGGGAAGGTAAAGAGAGGGCTGCGCAGGCCTTGGGCTGCCGCCAGGGTTTGTGCGCATGGTTACCTCGCTCGGGCCTCGTAGCATGGTGGGTTCAGGGTGGCCCCAGCGCGACCGGTTGAACTACGGCAGGTACTCCCAGTGCCAGGGTTCATCGGACACCGTCCGCTTGAAGCCAAAGCGATTGCCGTTGGCGTGCATCCAGTTGTAGTGCGAGTCGGCCACAACGTCGATGTCCAGCGCGACCCCGTTTTGGTGGTTGCTGTAGCCCGGGTATGCGGCCCTGTTGCCGGTTCCGTTTTGCCACTTCCGATACAAGTCCTGCTGCTCCGCCATGGAGCGGAAGCCGCTGTTGAGGCGCAGTCGAACCCCGTCGGCTTCGGCGGCTGCCTTCATCTTCTTCCAGGCCACAGCCGTCTCCCGGGTCATGGCCACACCGTCGACCTCAAACACCTCGAATGCCCCTAGATGGGTCCCGTCGCGGTAGGCATCGGCCTTCCCCAGGCTCCGTCCGATGTTCAGCGACTGGCGCATGGCGGCCAGTGTTGTTGGGCCGATCTTGCCGGTGGCTTGGACGCCGATCTGGGTCTGAGCTTGGCGGACCAGATCCTCCGTCATGGGGCCATAGACTCCCGTGGCTTGGACGGGAAAGCCCAGCTTACCCAGCATCTCCTGGATCTGGATGATGCCGGGGCCGGTGTCGTTGAGCTCGACCACTCCACCGTTGCGGATGTAGTTGTCGAGATGGTCGACGCGACGTCGGGCAGAACCGTCCTGCGCCTGAGAGGCTGCGGCGCTGTTGCTGGATGCGGGACGCTGACTGCCGTGGCCTTGGGTTCCGTGTCCGTGGTGCTCGTGACCGTGGTGGTGTCGACGCCGCTGCTGCATCTGTTGGTGTCTCTCCTGGTCTTTGGAGCTAAGGACACAGATCTCCCCGACAAGGGTTGGCAGGGCCCAGCCGGTGACTTTTGACATTCGAGTCGAGACGACCCCCGATGTTCATGGAGGTCATGCCCGCTTTGGCAAATCTCAGAGCGTGAGGATGTCGCGCATGCCCGCGCCGCCGTAGCCGCCGTAGGCCTCGGGCTTGGACCCTGCGATGGCCTCGATGGCGTCGAGGTGCTGAGGTGTGA
>CAZKOI010000548.1:0-2157 GCA_964554315.1 uncultured Enterobacterales bacterium
GCACCGGCCACTCGGCACCCTTGGGTGGGGCCTTGCTCGGTGTCTGGACGATCAAGCCTGGGGCGTGGGTCAGCACCTTCTGGAGCGTCTTGAGGTCCATCGCCGCGATATGGGCAGCAAGCACCAGGTCCTCGGCAAGGGCTGGAATGATGTGTGGCGCCAGGTCTCGAACTTGCTCGAGGTGGCCTGCGGGCACGACTGCTCGGAGCGCATCAAGCTTGGCTCGGCGCTCATCGGCTGTCCACTCCTCGTCGCTGGCACGCTCCCCAACGGCATGCATCATCAACTCCTCGGGGAGGAGGTCTGAGTGCGCAGCGAACAGTTGCTGAGTGGTGATCTTGACCTCTTTGCCAGTCACCAAATCAATGTCGGGATCTTTCTTGTAGGCTGCCCAGGTCTCGTCTGCGACGTCGTAGAAGCGGCCGTCACGGCCCATCACCGCCCATTCGCCAGAGGGTGTGAGCGCGAAGATGCCTGCATCAGCTCGGTTGTCCGCGTCGGTTGAGGCCTTGTCAAACTCTCGACCATCGGAGTGCATGGATGCGCCGTCTTTGGCGGTGTAGTGGAAGCGGCTGGAGCCCAGCGTGACGTCGACGGCGCGAACGACCCAGAAATCCGTCGAAATGGGCTCCGTGTCACAATGAATCTTGGTTCCATCGGGAAGGATGAAGGTCGAGTTGCCGCCAAAGTGCCAATTGTCGCCGCCGTTCTTCTCGTTGACGTGCGGGTCACCCCAGATCCGAGTGATCTGCTGGCCGCCGATGTCCCAGATGATGACCTCTGTTCCTTGGACCTCGACAAAGTAGCCCAGCGGAGATTGCACGATCGACGAGCTCTTGTGCTTGGCGAAGTTTGGCCGCTGGGCCGGAATCTTCAGGCGCATCGTTGAAAACTCGGCATTCTGATCGGGACCGACGTCCCATCGACCGCCTCGAGGATCCTCGACGTGGGCTGGTAGGTGGTCGTGGAGGACCGCATGCCGCTGGAGATCGTTGATGTTGTATCGCTTACTCTCGTCTAGGTTCACGTCGCCCGACTTCTGGTAGTCACCCCAAGACTCGTCCTTGACGTCATAGAAGAAGCCGTCCGTGCCCTGCATAGCCCAGGTACCATCGGGCTTGAGCGCGAACATTCCGGCGCTAGCGTCGCCTGCCGCAACGTCTGCATTAGCCTTATCGAAGGCTTTGCCGTCCTTGGTAAGGCCGTCCTCGCCGCCGGTGCCGAAGTGGTAGCGGTCGTTGCCCGCGATGATGTTGATGCCCTCAACGACCCACTCACCGCTCGCATTTTTCTCAGTGTCGAGGCAAATCTTGGTTCCGTCGGTGAGGACGAAGGTCGAGTCGTTTCCGAAGTGCCAGTTATCACCCCCCCCGTTCTCGTTGACGTGGGGGTCGCCCCAGATGCGGGTAATTTGCTGCCCGTTTGAGTTGTAGATTCGAATGTCGTACTGGGCCATCTCGATGATGAACTGACCGGTCGTTCTGACGGCTTGGGACCCCGGTATCTTGCACACGCGCGGACGGGCCTCGGGCACGAACAGGCGATTGATGGGGTCGTCAAGCTGGACCAGCAGCCCCTCAGGCGCGCCATTTTCCGCCTTGCTGACGTCCTCTGGCCTCGCCTTGACAGGTGTGGATGACTCGGAGGAGCCGGTGGGTCTGGGGCGCTCTCGGGGAGGGGCCTCTCCTCCGGGTCGTGGCTTTGAGAGGTCCTTTCCGCGAGCGGCCGAAGCGACCCCTTCAATTAGGCTCGGGTCGGCCTCGAGCACCTTCTTGATGAGGCTGATGGGAACGCCGAGCTCCGCCGCAGCCCAGTGAAGCACTTCAATCCCGAGGGCTTCCACCGAGGTGGGCCCGCGGGGCCGCACGCCGGTATCACCCCGTGGGTCCGCCCCTCGCTCGGTGGGTTTTCTCTTGGTGCGCGTCAAGATGACTCCTGCTTCGTAAAGAGAACGTTCTCACACCCCGCGAAAGGGTCAATGACTTTTTGGTGAAAAGATCGGGATTATGCGATCTTTTGGGCGAAGGTGACGATCAACGAAGCATGATCTCGCCCCAGACCTGGCAGCCGTGTCCGACCGAGGCCTGCTCGTTGTCGTGGACGACGGCCCAACCAAGCCCAAAGGCGCCGGAGATACCGGACTGGAGCTCTCCCCGG
>CAZKOI010000549.1:0-2154 GCA_964554315.1 uncultured Enterobacterales bacterium
TCTGAGGCTCTTTAGCCACACGCCTTACCGCGCCCTGCGGTATGTTCCCGTCGCTCGGGATGTGGTCAGCCGCCTACCGGTCCATGACCACCACCAGTGGGAATTTGATGTCGTTGTTGCCGATATATACGACCGCCTCCGTGTGCCCGTTCACCACTGGTTTACGGGTGAAGAGCTCGAGGGGATGATGGCCGATGACGGCTATGTGGATGTCCAAGTGACGCGGAGAGTCCGAAACAACGAGACATTCCGGGCCACAGGCCTGAGGCGTTAGGGGCGGCTAGAACCTTGCCCGCATCATCACGTTCATGCCCAGGACATTCTGCTCGTTGCTCGGAGCGTTCACACGGTCGCCCTCGGGTCGTGCGTCAGTCTTCACGAACTCGGACTGGTTCTTGTCTACGGTGTAGAGGACCTCGCCGACCAGCACGACCGACTTGCTGAGGTCAACTTGCGCGCCCACGAGGCCTGACATGATAGCGGCCGGGTCCTGACCACGGGGAACTTGCTCCTTGTCTCGCTCGGTGTACTGCACGAAGGTGCCCCCTGAGGTCTCATAGGTCGCGGGCTGCATCATGCCGAAGCCAATACTCGGCGCGAAGTGAGCGCTGGGGAAGTAGTGCGATACCTTGACCCGGCCATAAAGCTGGGGTGTCTGCTCCATGTCTGGGTTCATCGCAACGCCAGAGGTCAGACCCGGCACGTTGAAGAGAATGTAGGCGAGGTCCTTGTAGACGGCATCCACGCCAACGGTTGTGTTGCCCGACACCACCAATGTCTGGATGTCGGCTGCGGTCCCCGTTTCAATGGTCGTCGTTGCACCATCGACCGGGTCGAGGAGGTTGTGGCTGAGCCGATCGACCTCCGCCTGAACGAGCACCCCGAAACCCGCAAGCTGCCGGTGAGAGATGTAGGTGTCCTTCACAAAGTCCGGTGAGTTTCGATAGAGCTTCAGGTCGGCAGACTCAATCCATCGAAGCTCGGGTGTGCTCCGCCATGCCACCTGGCCGGCATACCCAATGGCGTTGATCATCTCGCCGTAGAGCGTGCTGGTGGTCTGGTCAACGTTCTGGATTTGTCCCTGCTCGAAGGCGCCAATACCAACCTCAAGCTTGAGGTTCTCGTTGATTTGTACGCCACCACCGGCCAGGTATCCGTAGTAAGCCTGGTTGCGCTTGAGGCGAGTGTCCGGATCGACCCAGTCACCGACCGCGGACTTCATGCCTGCGAACGCGTAATGGCCGCCGTTCTGCCACTGCAGACGGATACCTGGCGCCGCGCCCGTGGTGAAGCTGTGAATCTCTCTACCGCCCCAGGTGAGGTCGTAGGAGTAGCCCAAGCGAAAACGCCCTGAGTCGACGGCGTAGCCAGTCAGGGAGACACTGTGTTTCTTGCCGGGCAGCCTTCGGATGATTCGGACGTAGGAGCCATCATCCTCAATGGCCGTGCCTGGCTCCGTCTCATCGGGGTTCAGGTACGGAGTGTAGCGAAGCACAAATGCAGCCTCTGTCGACCAGCCGCTCCAGTTACCGTTGTCTCGACGGTAGAGGACGAGCTGGGCGCGTGAGATGTCATCGCTAGTGCGACTCTCGTAGTCCTCGAAGAATGCCCGGTTCCCACGCTGCACAAAGTTGGCACTCGGGCTGTAGGCGTCGGGACCGGCCATTAGGTTGGTGTCCTCAAAGGCCGAGGTCACCCAGACATCCATAAATTCACCCGCGGATGCGAGACTGGTGAGAGCGATAAGAGTCAGCATGGTCTAATCCTTCGGAATTCCGAGGTGGTCACCCACGTGGGTGTGGTCACAGAGAGGGGTGTGGGCACTGGCGGGCTCGGGGAGAGGCCAGATGGACCGCGTCTTCGCTGCGTCGGACGGCTCGCTGTCCGTTTCCACGAAGGGCATGTCCTCGGGCCCGCGCACGACCACGATCCAGCGGTCGCCCATCGCGCGAACGTACTTCAGGAGGCCCGTAATGGGGCCCACGGTCTCGCCGGCGTTCGCCACAGGGTCAAACTCAGGGACGACGGTGTTGGACACCACCATAAATTTGCACCCACCCGGCAGGTCCACCGGCCACTGCCAGTATTCGGCGAAGTTCGCATAATCTTCGTGGGCGTCTTCACCGGGCGGCATGTCCCTGAAGTTGGCCGGAA
>CAZKOI010000550.1:0-2154 GCA_964554315.1 uncultured Enterobacterales bacterium
ACCTCGACACGCCCAATCTCATCGCCGCCTGCATCCTCAAAACAGACCACGGCCATTGTGTCGCCTGGGTCTACCGACGACGAAGCACCAAGCAGCGCACGCCCTTGACGTACTCCTCGCTCAAGTAAGCGCTTAACTGCGCGTCTCTTAGACCCGGCCACCGATGTGCCTCCTGCCCTCTACAAGTAGCACGCTGCGGGCTTTCCTGTGGCACGCCAAGGGGGTACGGTAGCACTGTCATGGCAAACCATAGCGCGAACAATCTCCGAGACCGCCGAGCGAGTGTTTGGCTCTGGGTTTGTATTGCATCGCTCATCCTTCACGTCATTGTGGTTGGCGTTAGCGAGCGGGCATGGGATCACGGCAGCCATGTACGGAACGACACAGGCCGAACGGTGACCATGCGGATCAAGCTACCCGACCCTGAGCTCCAAGAACCCGAGGAACCCGAGCCTGAGCTTAGAGGCCAAATTGTGGATGTGGCTGAGCCCGATGTAAGCGATCGGCCAGAGGAGGCTGACTACCTCGCCGAGTTTGACCGTACCGTCGAGGATGAAACAAAGAGCGATCAATATCGGGTCAACCCGGAGGTCCTGGCTGACGAGTTCGCGGATGACGATGAACTCCACTTTGAGGACGCAGCCGACCTCAATGTTCTGGAGCCGTCGTCAGGCGCACAGGTCGGTAACAACCGATTCAATCCGGACGAAGACGGCACCCTTGCCGCGCTTCCCTCTCGGTTCAAGATCACCAACAAGGAGGGCCTTCAGCGACCCGTTCCCGCCTCTCACGCCGCATCGGCCTTTTCAGGTGCCCCCAACAACGACATGCTTGACCTCGAGGCCGCAAGAAAGCTTGCACTGAACACTCAGAAGATTCAGTTTGCGGGCTACCTCAACCGTATTCGGCGCCTCGTCAATTTTTACTGCACCCAGAACGTCCGAAACATGCCGATGTCGGTTCGGGCAACTCTGCAGCGGCCGATGTATCAGACCTCGGTCTTTGTCGTGCTGAGTGATGACGGAGTATTGGAGTCAGTTGAGATCATTCGAGGCAGCGGCTCACGGCACATGGACCGGGCAGCCGAGCGCGCATTTCATCTCGCAGGCCCCTTCCCTCACCCGCCCACGGAGCTGCTTGCGCCGGATGGCCGAGTCTACCTTCCGGACTTTGAGTTCAATGTGAACATTGGCCCTGGCGGGGCCGGGGCCCGTGTCCTCGATGCTCGAGCCGGCGTGCAGTTCCCGGGCCTACTCAAGGGAACACCCTAATTGTCGAGATCAGCGTCGTCTTGGCGACCGGCATCTATGTCAAGCCCACCGGCCCAGTAGTCGGCGTGAGCATTCTCCGGGTCGAGCTCACGTGCCTTGCGAAATGCAGCGTGAGCTTCTTCCACCACATTTCGCCACGTATCCGGATCACCGAACACCAGTTCATCGCCCTCGGACACCACGCGTAAGGTCTCAGCGAGAAGCCCGTATGCGACGGACAGCACCTGATTTTCGGCCAGGCCATCAATCCATTGACCCCCATTCTCTAAGATGCGAATAGCCTCCCTGATTTCAGCCTCAGCCTCTCCGAGCTGTGCCGTCTCCATGAGGATACGTGAGAGCTCTATCCGAGGCTCTGCGAGACGAGGCTCGACGGTAAGAATGCGACGAAAGGTCTCCGCCGCCGCATCAATGTCGCCGGCCTCCATGCGCTTCAGCCCGTCCATGAACTGCTGGTCTAAACCAGAGAGGTGCTCTTCGTCTCGGTCGATGTCATACTTTTCGGTCATAGCAGGTGCCTATCCCGCCACCTCATCGACCAACAAGCTGAGAGATGACAACCGATGCCTCACAGGCGTCACCGTGGTTTCCGTCGTCGTCTAGAGCGCGAGCAGACAGAACATACAGCCCCGGTGGAAGCACCTCGCCAGTCGGCCCCCGCCCGTCGAACACAAACGAACCATCAAGTGGCCGGACCCTAGGCCTCAAATGCCGCGCAATCCTCTCTCCACGCCCCGTCATCACATCTACCTGCCACCAACTGGATGAGTCCTCGGCGATCATGTCCAGCCAGACTTGCTCCGCTTCGATCCCAGGCCCAGGGTCCCCGTCAGGCCGGAACCACCCCGTACTGACCCAACAGTCGGTGACATCCGGCGCCGTC
>CAZKOI010000551.1:0-2145 GCA_964554315.1 uncultured Enterobacterales bacterium
TCGGCATCGGCATCGGCATCGGCATCGGCGTCAGCGTCAGCGTCAGCGTCAGCGTCAGCGTCAGCGTCAGCGTCTGTATTTGCATTCACCTCATTGTCAGCAGTCTCTTGCTGTTTGTCGTCGCTTCGGCATCCGGCAGCCATGTACAGCAAGGCGGTACCCAAAATGAATGTACGCATTTATCCTCCCAAGAACTTGATAGTACCGCAGGCCCGCGTGATGAAGGTCCAGTCGTTGGAACAAACAGGTTGGTTGTGTGTTCCTTTGGCCAGGTAAGGAGGGTCATCATGTTGACTGCCGCTATCGTGTTTGGAGCGCTCACCATCGCGCCGTCGTACGCCGACGGCTTCGGGGAAGTCAAGATCGGCGAGCCCGCCCCAGCCTTCTCTCTGCCCGACCTCAACGGGTCCTCGGTCGCACTTAGTGATCATAAGGGGAAGGTGGTCGTCCTTGAGTGGTTCAACCCAGGGTGCCCATTTGTAAAACAGGCGCACGAAGCCGGTGGCGCCCTCGAGACAATGGCGTCGGCTTGGGGCGGTAAGGGGGTGGTCTGGCTTGCCATAAACTCTGGGTCTCCAGGGAAACAGGGGACGGGTGCGTCAGCGAATGCGGCAGCGGCCAAAGAGTGGAATATGACTCATGCCGTTCTGCTGGACGAAGACGGCAGTGTCGGGCGCGCTTACGGTGCCAAGACGACTCCGCAGATGGTCGTAATCGATGAAGAGGGAGTTCAGGTCTACAATGGCGCCTTAGACAACGCGCCGTTCGGAAAAGCGAAGGGTGGTAGCCTCACGCCGTTTACAGAAGAGGTGTTGGCCGCAGTGACCTCCGGGAAGGAAAGCCCTCACAAACGGACCAAACCGTACGGATGCTCTGTGAAGTACTAGGGGCCGCTTACTTCACGCACGTCCGCTCTTGGTAGCCACCGGACTCGGAGTAGGGGGTGGCATAGTCGGCAGAGCCCCACATTCCCATTGACGACTTCACGTTTCCTGTCACCCCGAGGTCTGTCCATGTGTCAGGGCAGACGGGTGGGGTGCAACTTCCGATGGCTGGCGCTGTATCGCCCGACCATGGGCATCGTGTCACCAAGACAGCCACTGGGTTTGACTGGTAGCACCCACGCTCTTGGAATCCTCCTGATTCTGAATAGGTCGAGGCGTAGTCCGCGGAGCCATAGGCATCCATGGTTGCTTTTACGTTGCCTGTGATGCCGAGGTCCTCCCATGTGTCGGGGCAGGAGGGTGGCGTGCACGCTCCTGTTGTAGGCATGGTTGCACCTGTCCACGCGCAACGGGTGTAGATGACGGTTCCGCCCCGACCCGATCCGGCAAGGTCCTCCTCCGTCAGGTAGCCGTTGTCCGCGACCATGGCATCGACCTCAACCTCGCTCAAGACAGCGTCATCGGCGCACTCCCAAGTTGAGGTCATTTCGCTCCAGCGAGGGAGCTGTCCATCGGCGCAGGCAAGTCGAGCCAGTGTGTCTTGGTCTTCATCGCAGGTCCATAGACCTAGCGTCGCATCCCAGACGGGGACGTCTCCGTCGAGGCACGACATACCGAGTGTCGCGAGTGCATCTCCCTCATCGTCGACGCCGTCGGCGAAACCAGGGGGTTTATCGATGATGGCGCCCCAGCGAATGGTGGGCGGCGTACCGATCCATTCACCGGCGTCGCTGACAACCGGCACGCCGCCAATCGAAATGGAAGACGCGTCCACGGGACCGCCCGAGAGTTCTTCCGCCACTCCAGCCATGGTGGCATAGGGCACGCTCAAGATGGGGTTCCTTGGCACCATTGGGGGTGAACCGGAGAGTTGGAGCTCCAGCCATACGGGAGCCTGACTCAGGACCTCGGTATCCAGAGGGTTGGTGTCTTCCTCAGCGCCTAGAATGGCCGAGTAAAAGCCGTTGTTCAGCGATACAGCAAGGGTTTCTTGCCAGAGAATGTCACCCCCTGTTTCCGAGGTCGCCACCCTAAAAGTAAGCGTCGCAGACCCCTCGACCGGCAACCCCTCCGCGTTCAGAAGCCGGCCTTGATGAGTGAACTGTGCGGGCACAGCATGAGCTGCCGTGCTGAAGTACAGAGCCACTGAAAGGAACTGCATTAGAGTCCTCCGTCTTGCGAGCAGTATAGCGTTGTCCAC
>CAZKOI010000552.1:0-2144 GCA_964554315.1 uncultured Enterobacterales bacterium
CCCGAGCCCACTTGCTCTCGGACCCACATCCCCGCCGACGCGGACTGCGAGGGTGACCAGACGCCCTCCCCGGTGAAGGGCATGAGCTGGTGCGAGAGTTGTGACCCCGCGACCTGTCCCGTTGTTCGCGTCGACGAACTGTTTGAGGGAGAGTGCATGGGCCGCAAGTGGTCGGACGATGGGGCGGAATGGTGCCACTCCTGCGATGTGAACATCCGCACATGCGATTGGTATAAGGAGCGAAACATCTCTCGCGCGCTGCCCTGCAACGGGGCGCGTCTCGACAAGGACGGGGATGTGGTTTGTCGAGCGTGCGACCTCTCGATGGGGCTGGGGTCTAGCTCATTGACGATGGTCGAGCTCTCGCGGGCCTACAGCGCCTTCGCCACCTACGGCAAGCTGGTCGAGCCCTACTTCATCGAGCGCGTGGTCGACCGAGACGGTACCGTCATCGAGGCACACCAGAAGCCCGAAGAGTTCCCCGAGGTCATGGATCCCGGAGTCGCCAGTGTGGCTCATTGGCTGCTCAGAGGTGTCGCGACAGGGGGCACCGCGGCTAAGTCGAATCAGCTCGGCATCGAGGTTGCAGGAAAGACGGGTACAACCAACAGCTTTCGCGATGCCTGGTTTGTCGGATACAACCCTGACATGGTCACGTCGGTCTGGGTCGGGTTCGACCAGCCCAAAAACATGGGCAAGACCTTCACCGGTGGCGACACAGCCTTGCCCATATGGATGGACTACATGAGAGTTGCCGCGCCAAAGGGCAAGGCGCCTCGATTCGATCCACTCAAAGGCGTCATCAATGCACCTATCGATGAGACGACGGGCCTGGTTGCTGAGGGGGGGCGAAGCATGCCTTTCCTTCCCGGCACTGTACCGGGGGCTGGGCTTGGCGCAGTTGGACAGGTTACGGCCACCGACCTCTTGACCAGCGACTTCTAGAATGACTTCATTGTTCCTCATGATTTTTGCCTGCGGAACCACCACGGTGGCCTTGGTTGAGGACTGTGACGTCTTGGGCGCAGGGATCGAACCGCAAGAGGCGCCCGCTGGCGCCATCGTCACCGCAGAGGTGACTCCCGTCACAACCCACTGGGACACCGCGGTGTACGTCAACGGCGTTCGAGCGGAGGTTGGTGAAATCCTCCGAGAGGGCTGCGAGGCTTGCGACACCTGCAAAGAGACCAACGCCTGTCTGGCCTGCGATGACTGCGATGACTGCGACGCGACCTGCAAGGCCGATTGTAATGAACGCATCGCCTTTACCGTACCCAACATCCCGGCCGGCCCAGCGCAGGTGGTCATCTATAATGGCCACGGCACGACCGATCCCATCGCCTTCACCGTCTCGGCTTCGGCCGATACTGGCGAGGCAGACACCGGGTCAAGCTCGACGGATTCAGGTGGCGACGTTGACACCGGTACCCGTTAGAACACCTATGTTGTGAAGGCATAAAACCAAGCATTCCCTTGCGCTGTCCCCTGCTGGACGGCTAAGACCTCCTGACTTGCAAAGAAGCTCCCGGAGCCCCCATGAAGACACTTGCAATCTCAGCCCTCTCCGTCCTCGCGCTGACAGCCACTCAGACGGCTCACGCGGGCGCGGTCGGCACCATCGCCACCGCCGGCTTTCACCAGGAGCGTGCGTACTACTACACCCGCCAAGGTGAGCAGCATCGCGAAACACAGATGCGCTTCAACAGCGGCATCGGCATCGAGGCGCTGGTCGGCGACAAGGATGAGAAGGTCCAAGGAATCCTGCGGTTCCTCTGGGTCTCGGACAGCCCTCCAACGACTCCGGACACGGGAGACACCATTCTCCCAGAGCACCCCAACTACGACGAACTCGGCAACCAGAACACGGGTGTGCTCGGGCTCGGAGTACAGTGGGGTCTCTTGGGTGATCCCTCAGACAAGCAGCTGGTTCTGACCTCCTTGGTCGGGTCGGGCTTCGTCACCACCCACAACACCGAGTACGTCATGCTTGAGGTGGGTGCCGGCGGGACCTACAACCTCACGGATACACTCCAGGCCAACGCTAACCTGGCGGTCACCGTCCGAAACCGCAAGCAGCTATCAGTCGGTCCCAACATCTACGCCGGTGTTCGGTACCTGTTCGACTAGGCAGTGCTAAGCTCAAG
>CAZKOI010000553.1:0-2140 GCA_964554315.1 uncultured Enterobacterales bacterium
CAGGCCCAGCACCTTGAGTTGCATCATCACGTAGATGATGATGCCGCCGGGCCCAATTTGGTACAACAAGAGTAGGAAGTCGTTGTGGGGGTCGAGCACAACGTTGTAGGGGCTGTACTGGGCGACCCAGTCTGCCGTCATGGTGTAGTGCTCGCCCATGCCAGCACCCAGCATGATGTCCCACACGGGGTGTGAGAGGAAGGTCTTCATCGAATAGGTCCAGATGCCCCATCGCCCAGAGCCGAGCTGTCGCTTGTCGATCATGACGGAGTCGTCGAAGATCAGCAGAGCATCGCTGAATCGGTCCTGAAGAACGGGGCTCACCAGCACCATCGAGGCAACCACCACGCCTGCAATCCCGAGGACTCTGTAGTGCCGCTTCAGATAGAGGTAGGCGCTAAGAAAAATGGCCAAACTCAGCATGCTCGTTCGAATGTAGCTCTTGTACATGGCCAAGGTGCCGAGGCCAACAGCGATAATGAGGGCCAATCGCACAGCGTTCGAGCGGGCTTGGAAAATCCAGAAAATCCAGAGGCACAAGAAGAAGTAGCTCATCAAGGCCATGGTGTGCAGGTTCTTGTAGGCGCCCAGCAGGCGGTCATAGCCATGAAGGGTGTACTCGGTCATCTGCCCGGACGCGAGATGGTACAAACTCAACACCATGGGGATCAGACCGATCCAGGCCATCGCGACGAGCAGCGCTCGTCGTCGACTGCGCTCGTTGAGGTAGAGCGTGACCATGAAAGAAAGGACCAACGGTGAGGTGTACCGGACAATGTTGTCCGCATTCGCCATGATGCTGTCTGACCGTAGCGTGCCGATGCTGATGAAGACCAGGTAGATGAGGAAGAACTGAAACAAGGGGTGCCGCTGGAACTCCTTTAGGTCCATGAACAACTGGGCAGCGACCAGACAGAATGCGGCAGCGGAGAAGAGCTGGAGCATGTTCAGGCCCGCAATGGTTCCTGGAATCCACCAGAGGAGGTCCAGCAGTCCTCGAATACAGAAGATGCTGAAGAGCGCCATCGTAGGGCGCGTGAAGAAGTAGGTCATGGTGAGCACGGAGGCCACGCTGACAGCCACTTGAAGCGGGGGAACCAAGAACATGATGCCCGACAGCAACGTGAGCAAAACGAAGCCTGCAGCGATCTGGATGGCGAGAATGTCTGGCCGCTTGGGAAGCGTGAGGACCAGACTCTCAATCAGTCTCTGGCGATAGGTGCTGATGAGGCCTCCAGCGCTCAGCCGCGCATGTCCCGTCGGTCGGTGAGGGGAACGAGGCCGCGGATGGTGCACATGGCTTGGGCGACCGCGTCGGACAGTATTCGGCCCAATGCCTGCTGGTGAGGATCGAAAATGCTGTTCTCTTGGAGCCACTCTAAGTGCAGCGTGCCGAAGACGACACGTCCCGACGAGACCACGTACTCGGCACTACAGAGGGTCTGGATCTGCACGCTGTTGCCGCTGCCGACTCGGTTGCGCTTCCACTCGAGGCTTCGTCGCTCCATCGCATTTGAGGGCGTGGTGCTCACGACATCAAAGCGGAAGGTCTCAAGGTCAAGGGCTTCTCCTGCAGGCACGAGGAGGCTCCAGAGTGAATCTTCATCGCTGGCTGTTGCAATGTTCGAACGGATGGCCTCGACGGCTCTTGCCCGCTCTCGCGCCGCTGTTTCAAGGTCGCCAAAGAGCTTTGACTGGCGTCCGGCCCGGATAATGTCGGCATAGCCCAGGAAGTGGGTGACGACGGCGGTCATGACGGCAAGCGCACCGATGCTGAGCACGGAGATACGGTCAGAGCTGTAGATGAACACCAAGGCCAAGAGCCCCAAGGTGGTCGCCCCACCGAGGAGGATGACGGCCGTCTGGCGCTGAGACAGGCCCTTGCGGAGGAGCATGTGGTGAACGTGGTACTGGTCGGCGGAGAAGACGGGCTTGCCCACCATGTAGCGCCGCACCACAGCCATCGAGAGGTCGAAGATAGGCAGTGCGAGAGCGACGAACGCGGCCACGATGCTGAAGAGCGTGTAGCTCTTCTGCGAGCTGTGGGTGGAGACGAGGGCCAGGATGAAGCCCAAGAACAGGCTACCGGTGTCACCAAGAAAGATGCTCGCGGGGTTCCAGTTGAACCGGAGGAAGCCGA
>CAZKOI010000554.1:0-2138 GCA_964554315.1 uncultured Enterobacterales bacterium
CCGAGACGAGACAAATCACCACGATGCTTCCAACCAGCAACAACTGGCTCCATTGGCCGGGATCACGAATGAAGGTCTTCACGTCCTTGATGACCACAGCCGCCTGCTCCTGCCGCATCGGCGCCGTGAACAATCGGAGAATGCGGTCGAGCCACCCCGCCCTCGCAAGCCGCGCTTTCTGAGCCTCCTGCGAGCGCGCCCGGCCCGTGTCGTACACCGCGGTGGTGACCCAGCGTCCCACGCCTGTGCACGCGATTGCACCCGACACGAGCAACCCCAACAATACCCACTGGGTCGGCCGACCCTGGAGGCTGTCGATGAGGAGCTCTGAAACCCAACGAGGGGGCGTCAAGAGAGGAATCGGCGCCTGCAGCTCCGCGACATAGGCCGCCACCGACTCGAAGTTACTGGCATCCACCATGCGCTCTGGCCTGAGGACACGAAGCATGACCACCACAAAGACCAGCGCCAACACCCCCACAAACACGAGCAGTTCCCGAACGCGCCGGGCCGGAAAAATGGTCACCAAGAACGAAGCCATCATGACGCCTATGGAGGTCGGAATGATGACAAAACAAGGCATCACGATGCAGAGCAGGAGGTAGTAGCCCACATCAGCACCGTGGGTAATCCCGTACGCCAAGAAGACGGGCAACCCAAACACCAGGATCATCCAACTGGACTGAGCCAAGGTGTCGAGCAATCGAGCAATGTGGAACTGCCAGCGCGCTACGGGCAGACTCAGCACCAACTCGAGGTCATCCGCAAGGTAGAAAGTCGAGAGCCCAGTGACCGTGTTCGAGAAGCACAGCAATCCAAACATACCCAGCAGCAGGAGCTCCATGAGCTTGCGGGTCAGGATAGGGCCGAACACCTCTACACCATGAAAGGCCCCGATCAGCCAGTACATCAGGTAGAACAAGCCGGCCCAGAACGCGAGCCCAAAGAGGATGAAGAGCGAGCTCGCCAGACGCATCCCGCCGCCGGCACGCGTCCAACGATTCCGGAGCCCGCGCAGGCGGGGTGAGAGCAGCCGAGCGACGTTGGCCTGGCTCACTCGGCTTCGGACTTCCATGCACTGGCGTTGGCGGCCTCGCCTCGCTCGATCGTCCTGCGGATGTACGCCCGAAGGAGCTTGTTTCTCTGAGCTCCGCCCACAAGAGCGCGCATGTCCTCGTAAAGCGCCGGGTCACGAGCCAACAGCCCCAGCGTCCCTTCTCCATTCTCGAGTGCTTCGCTGGTGGTCTTCAGCGCCGAAACCGTGCTCTGAAGATCATCCAGAATCGCTGCCTTGTCAGCGTCATAGATGAGCGCATTGAGCATCGAGTCTTTGTTCTGAATGTCCTCCGACAGGCGGGCGAGAGAACCCGTGAGCGTTCGGAGTTCCGCCGTGAGGCCACCCTCCCCGCCGTAGACCACCTCGTGAGCCAAGCCGTCGCCACTCTCGATGGCCTCCATGAGTCGTGCCATCCCCGCACTGCTGCGCTCGAGGTTAGCCACCGTGCGCCTGAGATTGTTCGCCATGGCCTCGTCATGGACCACCGCATTGAGCACACCGCGCCCCTCGCTGATGCCCTTGAAGAGCCCCTGCAGTCCGCCGATGCCCTTACCCAGCTCCGTCTCCGCTGCGTCCTCCTCCGTCCCGAGCATGAGATCAAACTTCTTGGTGATGTTCGCCGTGCTGAAGAGGATGTCCTCGACCTTGTTGGTGGCCCCGAGGAAGTCCAGGGCTGGAAGCGTTCGAATCACGTCACCGTCGCCCAGGGTCTCCTCCGAAGGCGTACCCATCGAGATGGAGACGTACTTGTCGCCTAAGACACCGACCGTGTCGATGCGAGCGATCGAGTCGGCCCGAATGCGGTCTTGGTACCGGTCCATGATCTTCATGGACACGGTTAGTTCTCGCTGCTCGAGTTCGGAGGCGAACGCAATTGACTTGACCGCACCGACATCCCAGCCGGCGAGTCGCACCACAGCACCTTCCTTCAAGCCAGCCACATCCTCCCACTTTGCCTTGAGGACATAGCGACGCTCGAGCATCTCTGACGAACCGCCCAAAACAAATACGGAGAACAGCACCGTGAGGGACAGCCCGATCACGAATATCCCGACCTTGATGTTCTGCTCCCGTGACTCGC
>CAZKOI010000555.1:0-2137 GCA_964554315.1 uncultured Enterobacterales bacterium
GCTGGGACGCACAAAGCTGGTGACTTCGATGTCCTTGAGGCCGGATCGCACCAACCCCTCGATGAGTGCCACCTTCTGATCGGTCGTGAGTACAGTCGCCTCGTTTTGGAGGCCGTCGCGAGGTGACACCTCGTACAGCGAGACGGTCTGGTCAGCAGCGCTGGTCATGCAGGAATCCTATCATGCGTTCTTGATCTGTCGGATCAGTGTTTCCGACCCATGAGAGAAATCATAATCGCCTTCTGGGCATGGAGGCGGTTCTCGGCCTGGTCGAAGACCACTGACTGGGGGCCATCGATCACTTCTGCTGCCACTTCCTCACCGCGGTGGGCGGGAAGGCAGTGCAGGAAGATAGCGCTGGGCCTGGCCACGCTCATCATGCGTGCATCAACCTGAAAGCCCTCGAAGCGCTTGAGTCGCTCAGCGGCCTCATCCTCTTGGCCCATGCTGGCCCAGACATCGGTATAGATGACGTCGGCATCGGCGGCAGCCTCCATGGGGTCTTCCGTGACCTGGACGGCGGTCCCGAACGACGCGGCAAGCTCTCGTGTTCGGGTAACGGTGTCCATGTCGGGCGCGTAGCCCTTGGGATGGCCCACCGCGACGCTCATGCCCATGGTTGCGCAACCCAACATGATCGAGTGTGCCATGTTGTTTCCGTCACCGATGTAGGCAAACTTTAGGCCCTCGAGGCGCCCAAATTTCTCGGCGACAGTCTGCAGATCGGCGAGGACCTGGCAGGGATGGTTGTAGTCGGACAGACCGTTGATCACCGGTACCGAGGCGTTCGCGGCGAGGTCAACCACATCGCTGTGACCAAACACGCGCGCCATGATGCCGTCAACGTAGCGTGACAGGACTTGGGCCGTGTCCGCAATGGTCTCGCCGCGATGCAGCTGGATGTCGGTAGGGCCCAGGTAGATGCCTTGGCCGCCGAGCTGGAAGATGCCCGTCTGGAAGCTCACGCGCGTTCGCAGGGAGGGCTTCTGAAATATCATCGCCAAAGTCTGCCCCGCGCACGCATCACGGTAGGCCCGCGGGTTGCGCTTGACGTCATGTGCGATGTCGAGGAGCTTCCGAAGCGATTCGTTCGAATAATCAGCGAGTGAGATGAAGTGTTTGGACATTCAATCCTCTCAAGGGTTGGGAAAAGAGGGTATTCCGGCGAGCGGAGTTGTGCCGCTACTCGCGAGCGCTCTGGGCGTTCATCCAGACCCAGGCCGGGACGGTGATGCAAGTGACCGCGATCACCCATGCGCTGAGGCTCCCCAGTGCAGGGCCTTGCATCGGTATGAGCTTAGCGGCCACGAGGGCGTACCCGCTCACGGAGGTGCCACCGAGCATCATGGGTCCTACCGCGCCAGCACCGACGCCCTCACCATGGGTCCACCACAGGCTCACCATGGTGGTAAGGAATATGGCAGGAAAGACAGCAGCTAGGCCGGCAATGTGGGGCCCGGTATGCTGAGCCAGCCAGACCGCGCCGCCGATGGCCGCGCCAGCGAGGGCTCCTCTGCTGAGCAAGGTGAAGGGTCCAACGGACACCTTGGCAGAGGGTCCAGGTGGATTGCGTACACATGCGAGCACACCGATGATCAGCCCCACAACGAAGACACCAAGGGCCGCCATCCATTCGGTCAGCCCCAAGAGGTGCACCTGTGGTACCGCCCACATACCGCCGCTTGCCAGACCACCCCAGGTGGCGAGCGCTATGGCGCAGCATAGGGCCAGTCGGGCGCGACTCGGCCATGGCGGTAGCCATGCAGGAACCAGGCGCCAGCAGAGTAGAAAGAGGGCGTTGAAGAGCATCCCCAGCGGTGTCATGAGCAGGGCGGACTCGAAGCTTGCTGCAGACGAAGACGCGTCGAACAGGCCAATCGCGGCCGGTACAATCGTGGTCGGAAGCGTGCCGATCAGTCCGCCTCGGTGTCCACCGAGGTGCTCGATGCTGATGGTGACCACGATCGCAACCACCGCAGCAAAGCTGGCAGACAACAGCATGGTGGTCATGTGGACTGCACCCCGAAGCCGCCCCGCCCCCAGAGGGCTGGGGGGAGGCGGTATGGTGGTGACCCCAACGGGATTCGAACCCGTGTTGCCGGGATGAAAACCCGGTGTCCTGACCTGACTAGACGAT
>CAZKOI010000556.1:0-2134 GCA_964554315.1 uncultured Enterobacterales bacterium
GTAACAACACCAAGCCGTACCGCTCCGCGGCCAGTACTTCACCAATGCTGCCCACCAGGTGCCCATCCAATGTGAACCGACGACCCGGGTACAGTTCACCGAGTTCAGCCACCAGCTCGCGAAGTTGCGCCACGATTTCGATGACGGGGTGGCGGGTCTTTAGGGCCATTGAAGCTCCTCCTTCGCAGGGCACTAACACCCGCACCCAAGGTGTTGAATGCAGCGCCATAGGAAAAGCACGAACCAAACCATTTTGGCGCAGCGGGCTGGCGATGCTCGATCGAGATGGGTTTCATCCGAAAAACCCCGCCGGTGGGCGTGTTGGTACCACCGCGCCTCTGTGCGATCTCGGCTTCGGTGTAGGAACCCTCTATGACGCTGAATAGATGGGAGTGTGATCCGGCCATCACTCCACCTCCATGTGAACCACCTCACCCCAGGGAAAGTCAGTCCGCTGACCGAAGGGCACAATCCACAGGGTAGGCGTGTCCGGCTCGACCTGGGGCACCTCTCCCCATCCATCCGTAGCGTAGATTAGGAGGTCTGGAGAAGTGCTCAGGGCGTCTTCCTTCGTCGATGAGCGACTGCGGTCGACAGCCTCAAAGAACGGCGCGAAGGTCGTCCCTCCCCCCCCTACAGGCATGGGCAGATCGCTGTCACGGTCCAGGCGGTAGGGCCCAAAGAGCCGGCTGTCCGCGAAGTAGATGACCATCTCAATCATCGGATGGGCACGCCGAATGCCCTGAAGCTCACTCAAGAGCGCCCTCAGCATCTCTGGGTTCACCGAGCCCGAGGTATCCAGGCAAGCGGCCACGGTGAGCCGCTCACCGGTGAGCTCTTCGACATAGACACCCCGATGAACAAAGCGACGGTCCCAGCCCGTGTAGTCAAAGGGAGCCCTCACCACATACCGCCACAGCATCGTCCGCCAGTCCACCTGAGGCTCGAGGAGTCCGTCGAGCTCACGATGAGCGCCGAGGGAACATTCACCGGCCTGCTGTTCGTGCATTCGCTGGACCACCAGAGCCTTACGGACCGCATCTCGCCACCGCCCTGCGTAGGGATCATCCGCCACCTGCGGCACCGCCTTGGCCTCGCTGTTGCCTCGCACCAGCAGATCGCGGTTCTTGTGCCCTTCACGGCTTCCCAGCTTGCGGCGGTCAGCCTTGGACGGCTCGGTGATGCGCGCGTAGACCTCCTCGACCGAGAGATGCTCCAAGGACTTGTCGCGAATCGCGCCGTTGGGGAGCGTGAGCCCCATCCCCTCGACCAGGTGATTGGTCACGATGTCGGCCGCGATGTTCCAGCGCTCTGGGTCCCGGCGGCCTCGGCGTGAGCAGTGACGCATCGCCATGTGCGTGACCTCGTGGGCAACCAGGCCCTCCAGATGCGCAGGGCTCAGCGACGCCAGAAAGTCGGGGTTGTAGATGATGGTCTCACCATCGGTCGCTGCGGTGCCGATCTCCGGCGCAGGATGCCACTCGGTGTGAAGCGTCAGCACCTGGAAGAAGGGAGCCCGCCGACCAAGCCGCATCGACGCCTTGGCGATCACTCTTGGGAGCGTGCCGCTCATGCGTAGAGCACCGAGAGGGTCTCTTCAATGAACCGCCCGAGCGACGGCTCCCGATGAGTCAGCGCGGCGAACGCACCGCTCCGCCCGGTCTTCTGCAGGCTCAGGAAGGCATCCGAGATGAACATCTGTATCCACTCAGGGCCGGCCTTCTCGTTGAGCCAGCTGAAGGCATGAAGCGCCTCGTGCTCATCCTGCACCCGCATCGCGAGCCCTATGCAGGCCGCGTACCGTGCGCTGACCTCGGCCGGAAAGTCAACACCGGCGCCCGAGCCTCTCAGGATAAGACCCAGGTCAGGCAGGTCCGCCAGCACCTCACAGTAGACACGAAACTCCGCAGCCGCCCCCTCCCCTACCGCAGGCGCGACGGACATATCCAGCGCGTGCAGCCTGCTCGCACCCTCCCACGATCTCGGTGTCGGAAAGGCGGAGGCCTTCTTATCGAGACGGAAGAGCAGCTCCGGCCGAAAGCTCAAGAAGCCGACGACGTCCTCATGCACACATCGCTGGATTGCAAAGGACTTCCAGCTGGACAGGTCGGCCTCGAGCTCAAAGTGATACATT
>CAZKOI010000557.1:0-2128 GCA_964554315.1 uncultured Enterobacterales bacterium
CCAGTAATTCCTCGTCTTTCCTTTGAATTCAAGGGATGGACGTTGGCCTCAATTTCTACCCTGCGCTCAAGGCGAAGCGAGCGGACCAGGTCAAGGTCACGCTTCAGTATCTGAGCGAAGATCGCGTCGATGAGGACGAGCGCGCGCAGGGCATCAGCAGCCGCGTGCAGGTCTCCTTCTAGTTGGTGGACGCCGACTGACTAGACTGGGTGCCGATCGTCCTCACGGCCCCGTCGGTACCTTCCATTCGAACGGCCACATACCGCCGCCGGGTTTGGCGTTGACACTCGTTCGTCTGACCTTCACAGCCATCGGCCGCATCGCACTCCACCTCAAGGTAGTCCGACGCTCCCGAGAGATCTTCGCCCTCTAGATCTCCGCTGATTTCTTCTTTCCACTGGAAGTAGGAGCTTCCATCGCTCTCACCATAGGTCGCCTCAACAGAAAAGGAGCTTCCGGAAGTCGTGCCCACCCACTCGCGCTCGCCGTTGGTGAGAACCAGAGCCCCACCCGTTGTCGAGTAGATGTCGATCCACTCGTGTCGGTCGCCCCGGTACTCGGTTGTGTCCTCAACATCGTCGCAAGCCTCCGCCGAAATACTCAGGACGCTGCTCAGGTTCCACTGGAAAAGCCACGTGCCATCAAAGTCTGGCGCGCAGCCCGTCAAGATGCAGGCAGAGACGGCCGAGAGCACCGATCCAATCCGAGACATATCATTCCTCCACGAGCGTCGAATCTCACCGAGCCTACCGCAAGCGAGGAAGATTCGTCGATGTGCTGGTGGTCAAGAAGTGGTAGCGTTGCGCTCAAGTAAACTCGAAAAACTCGCACTACACAGGAGAAACAGGCGTTGAAGCTGTACACCAAAATTCTGATCGGCATGCTCATTGGCGTGGTCTTCGGCCTGCTCCTTGGCCCCAATTCCTCGCTTCTTCCGAATGACGGTGTCCGCCTGGGTTCTGGTGCAGTGGTCCTCGACAAGCCTGCTGGAGTCGCACAACCGCTTGCAAGCGGACTCCGCGATGCGCGTGTCATCGGAGAGCAGGGAGAGTGGCTGAACATCGAGTATCGCCTGACACCGGCGCACCTCCTCCGCCTCAAGTCGGCTGGGGTCGAGGCGGCCGAGACGGCATCGACGGCAAAACCGCTGCAAGGTTGGGTCAAGGAAGAGGTGCCGAAGGTGCTTCGCTATGCCCCTCTCGGACAGACCATCGTTGACTGGACAGAGTGGATAGGACGACTGTTCCTGGCGATGATCAAGATGGTCGTGGTGCCCTTGGTGTTCTTCTCGCTCGTGGTCGGCATCGCCTCTCTCGGCGATGTACGCAAGCTCGGCCGCTTGGGCGGGCGCACGCTTGGGTTCTTCATGGCGACGACCGTTGCCGCGCTCACGATCGGCGTCGGGCTTGCCAATCTCCTGAAACCTGGGGCGCTCCTCTCAAAGGAAGACCGAGATATTCTCCTCAGTTCCTACAGCGGGAGTACCTCAAGCACTCTCGCCAATGCCGCCGAGGCGCCAAGCTTTTCCGACCAACTCATCGCCATCGTGCCCAATAACCCCATCGCAGCGCTTGCTGCCGGTGACATGCTCCAGGTGATCTTCTTCGCCATGATGCTGGGAATCGCACTGACCTTTCTGAAGGACAATCGCGCGGAGCTCGTCGTGGACCTCTTCGACCGGCTCAACGAGGCGATGGTGATGTTGGTTCACATCGCGATGAAGCTCGCTCCCTTCGGCGTCGGCGCCCTCCTCTTCAAGGTGGTTGGCAACACCGGGATCAGCGTACTCCTTGCGCTCAGCGTGTATGCCCTGGTGGTCCTGGCCGGACTCTTGCTGCACCTCCTCCTCACCTACGGGACCGTGATTCGGGTCTGGGCCAAGCTACCGCTTCTGGGCTTCCTAGGGGCCATCAAGGAAGCGATGGTCGTGGCCTTCTCGACATCGAGCTCATCGGCCACGCTGCCTGTGACCAAGGAGTGCTGTGAGGACAACCTAAACGTCAGCCCTGAGACCACCTCCTTCGTTCTACCGCTCGGCGCGACGGTCAACATGGACGGCACGGCCCTGTACCAGGGTGTGGCCGCGATCTTCATTGCTCAGATCTATGGCATGGACCTCTCGGCCGCT
>CAZKOI010000558.1:0-2121 GCA_964554315.1 uncultured Enterobacterales bacterium
GGTGTTCGTAGGCTCTGATGAGGAGCGAACACTCGCGGAGCAGAGCCGGGATGCCGCAGGCAAGCGGCTTGGTCGGACCATCGTGACTCAGGTGTTGCCAGGGCAGGACTTCTGGCTCGCGGAGGAGTACCACCAAGACTTCTACAAAAAGAATCCGCGGCGGTATCGGAGCTATCGCGCTGGATGCGGGAGAGACCATCGCTTGCAGCAGCTCTGGGGGCGCGACGCGGGACACTGACCGGCGGTGGAGAGCGCCACCGGTTAAGGGAGGGTCATGTTGCGTTCAGCCCTGGCTCTCCTCGGGCTCGCCATAGGATGTCACTCCGAGCCCAAGCGCTCTCCTTCTCCCATGATTCTCCTGGTGAGCTTCGACACCACCCGTGTGGACGCGATTGGTGCGTATGGAGGCGAGGGGGCGTTGACGCCTAACCTCGACCAGCTGGCGGAGCGGGGCGTGCGCTTTGAGCTGGCGATGACGCCGCTTCCGACCACCCTCGGGAGCCACACCAGCATGATGTCCGGGCTCGACACCCATGGTCACGGCGTGCCTCGCAATGGGGTGCCTGTACCGGCGGGGGTCCCGTTGGTCGCAGAGCAGCTTCAGTCCGCTGGGTGGGACCGAATCGCAGCGGTTGGTGCCATGCCTCTTGATGCAAAGATGGGACTTGATCGCGGCTTCCGAGTCTACTCGGACCTCGGCGCAGCGGGCCTAGTGGGGCGCACTCGCCGGGGCGGAGAGAAGGTCAACGCTGACATCTTTGACGCCCTCGATGCACGCGAAGGGCTAGAGCCCGTCTTCCTCTTTGTCCATTACTATGACCCTCATGCCCCGTGGGTCTCAGCGCCTCAGGAGGTTCGAGACAGATTTGTCAGCCCGAAGTTCAAGGCTGAGATCAATGGGCGCGACCGTGGGCACTTTCTGCGCGTGCGAAACCGAAGGGGGCGCGGCATTCCACAGCGGACGGTTGACTCCATGCGTGCGCTCTACCTCGCACAGGTTCACTGGACCGACAAGATCTTTGGGGAGCTGATGGAAGGCCTCGAGGCACGAGGCATGCTGGACAACGCTCTCGTGATCATGACCGCGGATCATGGAGAGATGATGGACGAGGCTCACCTCGGCCAGATCTATACCCACGGACCTGATGTCGACCTCCCCGTGACCCGAGTGCCGATGATTGTGGCCGGAACCGGACAATTTCAGACGCCGAAGGGCCTGGTCGTGGACCGGCGTGTACGACTGCAGGACATCGCGAACACGATCATGGTGACGGCTGGGTTGGCCCCCACGCTCGGCTCGGGTGAAGACCTGGCCGCCATCTGGGGCGGGAAGGCGGGTGCGCCACCGCCGCACTTTGTCGAGGCAACAAGGACCGGTGTCGATCCCCTCAAGGGAAAGGCCGGTCCCGGCCAGTGGCACAACATTCACTACGAGCGCGGCGTTGTGGACGAAGACGCGATGCTGATCTACACGCCATGGCTTGGAGAGGCGCCTGTGCTCTACGAGGCCACCGCGGCGCAGAGGTCGCTCGAGGACCCAGCCAAGGCGGCTCGACTGAAGACCAAGCTCGATGCGTGGGACAAGACGGCCAGCACCGAGGAGGTCTCCGAGATGGACCCCGAGACGGAGGCAGGGCTGCGCGCGCTCGGGTACTTCGACTAGCGGGTTGGAGCCCCCGCTTTGTACCAGGCATCCAGGATTGAGCGCTCTTCATCGGTCATCTGGGTGATGTTTCCGATGGGCATCGTCTTCAGCACGACGGCGCGCTCGTGGATCGCGTCCTTCTTTGCTTCAACTTGCTCGGGGGTGTCCATCATCATGCCGAGCGGAGGCTCAAGGAAGCCTTCTTGGGTCGGCTGGGCAGAGTGGCAGCTCACGCACCGAGCCTGGAAGATGGTGTGGACCTCGCTCCACGTTGGCGCAGCCGTTGCGGCCGCGGCGGTCGCTTCGGGTGCCGGCAGCCTGTCCGCCGGCTTCATGGCGAAGGCCAAGCTTATCAGCGCCAGCGCGGCAGCGGGCAGCAGCCATTGGTTCTTCGTCCCTTGCTCGTGCAGGTTGAACCAGTGGCGGGCCATCGCACCGATCACGGATACGGCCACCAGAACGGCCCAGCCTTCCGT
>CAZKOI010000559.1:0-2117 GCA_964554315.1 uncultured Enterobacterales bacterium
TTGGCCGCTGGAGGGCGAGATGATGAACGCGTTTTTGAGCGTGCTGTTGCTGGCGGCCTGTGGCGATGACGAAAAGGCTGCCGAGGATTCTGGCGCGCCCGTCGGCGAGGCGGCCGATGCTGACGGCGGTGCCGACGATACCGGTGGAGCGCCCCCGAGCGGCGAGCCCATTGCCGTCGACGGTGATCCGGTCTGCGAACCGCTCGCGGAGGGGGCCTGCATGCTGCCGTGGCCGAGCGATCGATACCTGGCGGCTGACGCCGATAGCGTGACGGGGCTTCGGATCGACTACGAGGCGGAGGCGGCATGGACCAACGCCAGCGGTGTGACGGTGGACGTCTCTCCCTTCGAGCGGCTCGATGGGTTCAGTCCAAGCAGCCAGATTCTGACGCTGTTTGAGGAGCCTGTCGATACCGAGGGGACGGCCTTCTGGGACTCGATCGAGCGGTCACTGGATGAGGACCACCCGACGGTTCTGATCGACCTGGAGACGGGCGAGCGGCTCCCGCACTGGGTGGAGTCAGACGCGCGCGCGACCGAACCGGACGAGACCATCTTCTTCATCCGTCCCACGGTTCGCCTCGAGTCGAACCGACGGTACGGTGTGGCCATTCGCGGCTTGTCGGGTGTGAGCGGTGCGCCGCTCAAGCCCACCTCCGCCTTCATCGCGCTGCGCGACGCACGGCCCCTAGAGCCCAGCCTGCCGAGCTTAGAGTCAAGGAGGGCGGGCTTCGAGGTGCTCTTCAGCGCGCTCGAGGATGCGGGGGTGGAGCGCAACACCCTGCAGCAGGCGTGGTGGTTTCACACGGCCTCAGATGCGTCCACCCGTGGTCCCTTCCTGTCGATGCGCGCCCATGCCATCGAGGCCATGGGGGACCGCGGGCTCGGCTGCACCGTAGCCTCGGCCGAGGAGACGGTTCTCGGTGGCCGGTTGATCCACGCCACGGTGACGGTCCCCTGGTACATGGATGCGCCCAATCCACCGGCGGAGCTGATTCGGGACGCCGCAGGCATGCCCATCCACCAAGGCACAGAGGAGGTGGAGTTCGCAGCCTACATCCCTCGTGTGCTGCTGGAGAACCCCGAATCCCGTGAGCTCTTGCTCTGGGGTCACGGGCTGTTTGGTTCGGGCCCGCCCATTGTGGAGAACACCGACGTCCACCTGATCGGGGAGGCGCTCGGCGTGCCGATGGCCGCCACGGACTGGCACGGCATGAGCACCAAGGACTTGGTCTTCTTGATGGGTGCCTTGGCCGACGTCTCCAAATTCTATCAGCTCGGTGAGAGCCTCCAGCAAGGCATGGTCATTCAGAACGCGCTCACCCGCAGCCTGCTGGGCGTATGCGGGGATGATCCGGCCTTTCAGCGAAACGACGGCGGACCGGCCATCGCCCCGACGAACCCGCGCTTTGTGGGCATTTCTCAGGGCTCGATCTTGGGCGGGACCTTCCTCACGCAGAGTCCCGACATCGACCGCGGGGCGCTCCTCGTGGGCGGAGCAAACTTCAGCTTCATGATCGAGCGAAGCATCCACTTCAACACCTACGAGACCTTCTTGATGCCGGCCTATGGTGAGCGCCTGGTGACGGCCCAGCTCATGGCCTTCTCTCAGCATGTATGGGACAGCGCAGAGACGGCGGCCTACATCCGCGCGGCCAAGGATGGGCTCGAGGATGCGGGACCGAAGCGGTACATCTACATGGTGGCCCACAACGACAGTCAGGTGCCGAACCTCTCGAGCGACATCACCGTGAGAATGACGGGCATGCCGGTCTTGGAGGACTCGAGCTACTACCCCTGGGGCGCCGAGGTCATCTCCGGTCCCACCACCGACTCCGCCTTCATTAGCTTCCACATGGGGGATCGGGAGAATCCACGCGGTAACGAGTCTCCGGATACCGACGACGGTGGCCACACGACTGCGCCGGAGTCGTCGGAGGCTCTGGAGATGATCTCGAGCTTCTTCGAGACGGGGGTCATCGAGAGCCCCTGCGGCGGGACCTGCATCTTCTTCTGAGCCTCAACGACCCCTCTAGACCGACACCATGGCCCTCCCCTTAAGCCGAAAGATTCTGTTCTCTGCCGCGGTGACCCTGGGCGTCATCGCACTCGGAGAA
>CAZKOI010000560.1:0-2115 GCA_964554315.1 uncultured Enterobacterales bacterium
TCGGTTCCGGGCTTTAAGGCTCGGAACTATGTGGCCGACCGCAAGTCCCTCAAGCTCATGACCACGGCCGTCCAGTTGGGCGTTTCAGCCATCCAGTTGGCGCTCGACGATGACGGCGATTCGGCCTCGGTGCCTCCTGAACGCCGCGGCATCTTCGTGGGTGCGAGCCCTCAGACCGGTGATCCGGATGCCCTCAGACCAGCGCTCGAGGCCTCAATGGGTCCAGAGGGATTCAGCATGGCGCGGTTTGCCTCGGACGGGTTTCCTCTGATTCATCCGCTTTGGTTGGTTCGCGGTCTGTCCAACAACATCATTGGGTTTGCGGCCGCTATTCACGATCTCCAAGGCGTAAACGCCAACTACTGTGACGGCGTGATGGGCGGGCTGACGGCGCTGAGGGAGGGTGCACTTGCCGTGGCGGAAGGGCGTGCAGACTTGGTGGTCGCCGGCGGTGCGGATGCGTGGAGCGGGGCATCGGACCTCTTGGGCGGCACGGCTTGCGGTGATGGCGCCGGATTTGTGGTGATTCGGCCGGGTTCGGAGGATGTGCTGTCGGAGATTGAGCGCCTCGCCGTCACGGAGAAGAGCGTGCCGTTCCTAGGCGCAGCTACCGGGCCCGTCGAGTTCTGTCGACGCCTCCTCCAAGCCCGCGGTTTTCCAGCGGGCATGACAAGAGCCTGACGACTTTTTGAGTGCAAGGCAGGCCCAACCGACTAGTCTGCGGATCGGAGGTACCCATGAGCTACCATGAGCAAGTCGACCCGGCGGTGTGGAGCAAGGTCCAGGATGCGTTTGCCGCGGCCCTAGGACTTGAGGAGGATGAGGTTGAGCTGGACTCAAAGCTCATCGAAGACCTGGGTGCGGAGAGCCTCGATTTCCTCGACATAGTCTACCGCCTCGAGCGAGCCTTTGACATCAAGATTCCACGTGGCGGGATTGAGTCGTCGGCCCAGGAAGAGGCTGCCGGAACCTATGAGGTCGACGGCATTCTCACGGCCGAGGGCATCAGTGCCCTCAAGCAGTTGATGCCTGAGGTGCCCACGGAGGAGTTTGTTGAGGGGCTTCGTGTCACTGAAGTGCCTGAGTTGTTTCGAGTGGCGACGTTCTACAACTTGGTGTGTCACCTGATGGAGCAGGCCGGCAAAGAGGATGCCCAATAGTCCGGTGACCCGCCTAGAGCGGCAAGATCCTGCTCGTTTCTGCTTTGTGGTGCACGCACTGAGCCGACTGCATCGCGGCGTGATGGGCGTTCCCAGCTTGCGCCTCGGTCTTATAGGTCAGTGGCGCGACGGCACCGCCGAGGAGGACGTCCTCCCTGTGTGCACGCTGCGCCTTGGCGACCGAGCAGTTGGTCGTGTGGTCGGCGTACCCATGACGCCGTCCGACTTGCTAGGGGATCAGCAGCGGGCAGTAGAGCGTATGGCGAAGGCGGTTGAGCTCGCAGACCCAGTGGATGCCATCGGGCTCGGCAGCCTCTGTGCCGTCGTGGGCGGAAGAGGCGAGGCGCTCGCGGAACAGGTCCAGGCCCCAGTCACGAATGGTGGTGCGGCAACCGCGTGGGCGCTTCTCACGAATGTTCGGACAGTCTTGGCCCGACGCGGTGTGCGACGAGTGGCGGTAATTGGCTCCAGGAGTCCCATTGGGCAAGCGCTTTGTCGGGCGCTCGCGATGGATGGTGTTCATGTTCGAGCGGACCACCCACGTGCGCCCAAGGGCGCCGACGTAGAGGCGTGTGCTGGGCCAGAAGAGGCCGTTCGGGGATGCACGGTAGTGGTGGGTTGCGGACCCACAGGTGGCGTTCTTCCGGCTCGGGCGCTCGAAGAGGGCGCGGTGGTGGTCGACGTCGCTATCCCAGGGACGGTCGTCGGCAGGCGGCACCCGTCCGTGGTTGAGCTGGCTGGAGAAGCGGTTGCGCTGCCACCGGATTGGCAGCGCGACACCTGGGGATGGCTCTACCATGTGCTCTCGGGCTACGGCCCGAGTCAGGTATTTGCGTGTCTGATTGAGCCACTGGTCCTCGCGTCCGTGCGTCGGACTAAACCCTACAGCATCGGCCGCTCACTGAGTCTTGAGGATCTCTCTGACTTTGCGGCTGCGGCTGAGGATCTCGGATTC
>CAZKOI010000561.1:0-2112 GCA_964554315.1 uncultured Enterobacterales bacterium
CAGGGCTCCAGCCAGTGTAGCCGCGATGCGAAGAAGGAGCCTCGCTGGCGAAACCGGCCAACCCTCCACCCCGGACCACCAAAGCGCGGAGTCCGTGATGTACGGATTCGCGGTATAGACGAAGGGGAGGCTCCCGAGCGCCACGACCACGGCACACCATGTCGAGACCGAGCGGCCTACCGCGCTATCGACTGAGGTCATGGCACCCGCATCCCCCGAGCTACAGCAACACCAACGGCAGCCCCAGCGCGAACAGGCAGCTAACCAGGATCACGGACACGAACCCCATCGAGCGGAACGGCTGCTTCTCCACATCGGTGACCCGCAGCAGGAAGCCGACGCCTGAGTTCATGCGGAGCAGTACGCGGCTGACGAGGACTGAGGCGGCGTAAAGCCAGAGCCAGATGGAGGTGAAGAAGGCGGAGTAGAAGAGAACCCCCGGGGGAAAGCCTGCTCCGTCTCCACGCCACTCGGACTGATATTTGACATACGAGTGGCTGTACGCGTTGAAGAGTGGCGGCCGGGTGACCAGCACGGCGCTCAACGAGTCCTGGTCAACTCCTCGCAGGAGCCACTCGGGCATCAGGGCGCGATCCCACGAGAAGGAGTCACCGTCCCATCGCCTACCCTGCCAACAGCCATTCCTCTTGAGCAGGTCGATGTTGTCATTGGCCTCACGGATGGTGCCGAAGGATTGAGGGCACCTGTCCTGAAGCTCGGTTGCGAACTCTCTGATCGCCCATTCATCGGGTGACCGCGGTTCTTCGAGCACCTCGTCCTCAACGATGACCCAATCCTCTATCGGTACGATGTTGACGGCCCCTACGCTCGACTGAAGCGACAAAAGGTCCCACATCGCGACGGCGGCGGGACTGGCCTCCCACGGGGCCCCTTCGCTCGCCCCACTGCCTTGCCTGCCAACGGTCGGATCGAGTGCAACCACGCGGGAGACTCCGTACATGAATCCGACAGACAGGGTAGCGGTCAACAGCAGATCCAGCCCGAGGAACAGCCACAGGCCGCGGCGCTTGTGCGCGGACTTAATCAACAGACGGGTCTGAAGGAGCGACGCGAAGTCAGGCAAAAGATTGAAGATCAACGCCAGCACAAGGACCGACGTTCCTGAGAAGGAGATCAGCCTCAAGTAGTCGATTCGCTGTGTCCACCGGATGAGTTCATCGTCTGCGGCTGCGTAGTACAACCCAGTCCGTGGCCACATGGTCGCGAGCCACACCAGAGTGATCACGGCGACAGCAATCAGCGATGCGATGATCGACCCGGTGAGACACCTGACGGACAGGTGTCGCTTGCCGAAGATGGTATCGAACGTTTCGACAAACGTGTCCGGGATCGTCTGCGCCGCCTCACCAAAGTCACGGGAGGAGAGGCTCGACGCAGCCTGCCTCCTCACCGGAGCAGCAACGGCTCTCTCCGCCTTGTCGAACATGAACCACAGCCCCGTGGTTACGACGCCCCACGCGAAAAGATATGACTCCAGCACACCACTGGTGGTCAGTCCTTGCGCGATCCACTGGGCTCCCGCGAGGACTGCGATGATCCCACCTGCAGCCTGCGGCCACTTCTTCGTGATCAGCCCGTAGAGCCATGAGGATTCGAGAATCTCAGGCTCCTCAGTGAAGGCTGGGGCCGTTGCCGGGCCATCTCCCAGCGCATATAGCCACTGCGCCTCCTCCACGCCTTTCAATCGCACCGGCCCAAACGGCTCGAACGAGTGGGCTGCCTGCTGCTTGAGCAGTTGATACACCTGCTCACTCACCACCACCTGCCCTGGCTGCGCCTGGCCCTCGATGCGGCTCGCGACGTTAACGCCATCACCGAGCAGGTCCCCGTCCTCCTGCTCCACCACCTCCCCGAGATGCACCCCAATGCGGAGCGCACAGTCATCGACTGCGAACTCCTCCTGGAGCTTCAGGGCCGAGCGTACAGCCGCGTCGGCGGAATCGAATACCGTCAGCACCCCATCGCCCAGGAACTTCACGATGCGCCCGCCGTGGGCATCTACCGCATCACGGGATAGCCGCTGAAGCTCATCGACGGCAGATAGCGCCGCCTCCTCGTCTCGCGACGAGAGTTCGGTGTAGCCCGCGATGT
>CAZKOI010000562.1:0-2109 GCA_964554315.1 uncultured Enterobacterales bacterium
TTCCCCTCCGCCGATCATGTCAACGGAGAACGGTACCTCCGACAGCTTTACTTGCGTGCTGACCCGCGCTTTACGGGCCGTGTGACGGTCCCTGTGCTGTGGGACTGTGTGGACGCCTCGCTGGTGAACAACGAGTCCTCGGACATCATCCGCATGATGGCGACCCAATTCAGGCCGCTTCAAACTCGAGAAGTGGAGCTCTATCCTGCGCACCTTCGGACAGAGATTGATCTCACCATGGAGCGATTCTACGAGCCCATCAACAACGGGGTCTACCGCTGCGGATTCGCACAGACAGAGGCCGCCTACCAATTGGCTCATCGTGAGCTCTTTGAGGCCCTCGAACTGTGGAACCAGCACCTATCGGACCGCGACTACCTCTGCGGTTCGTCCGTCTCTATTGCCGACATCGCACTCTTCACGACGCTCATTCGTTTCGACCCTGTGTACTATGTGCACTTCAAGACCTCTCAGCGACATGTCTACGAGTACCCCAACCTGTGGCGCTTCGTGCGGCGAATGTACGCCCTACCTGGGGTTTCGGAGACGGTTCACTTCGACCACATCCGCACCCATTATTTTGCGAGCCATCGGCAGTTGAACCCGCGCGGGTTCGTACCCGCCGGACCCGACATGAATGCACTCCTTGGACTCGAGGACGGCTAGTCTGAGGCGCTTGCCAAGATCACGTCTACCGCCCCATTGGCGTCACTGTGGATGTAAGCCGTCCCCGCCTGCAGCGCCGGCAAGAGCCTCCTGCAGGACACCTCTCGCCGCCGCAACCAAGGCTCAAGATACACACATCGTGTAATGCCCTCGGGTCCCGCGCTGACCAAGAACACCGCTGTCTTTGCTGAATGGTGCCGGAGGTGTGCCATTTGAGTCGCCTCGATGTCCTCGGGAAGCACGACGGCTCTATAGGGCTGCTCCGTTATCTCCCGAGCTATCTCGGCCGACTCGGCCTCATGGTCAGTGATGAAGACGCCGCCAAGATGATGTAGCGTGACCAGAACCGAGCAGCCGACCTGAATGAGTATGGCCACGGCGAGCAAGACCTCGATGCCATAACGAGGTTCAGCGCGAATCACCGAGAGCATCACGATGAAGTAACAGAGCCAAAAGAGGTCCCATCGCTCGATCAAGAGAGGCTCGTAGAAGTACGGGAAGGCCAAGCTCAGGCCAACCAGTGCCCCGGGTAGAACGGGCCACACGTTGGCACTCTGACTCCGAATGCGAGCCACGAACCACGCTCCCACCACGCCATAGAGCGCCAACAGAATCAACGGCAGGTACACGTTTACCACCCTCAAGAGTCCGCCCGGCAAGTCCATTCGATAGACGGTCGGGGTCAGAAACATCGCGCGGCAACCGAGCACAAACTGCTCGAGGCGCATGAACGAAAACGTGGGCGCCGTGTCTTCGCCAAAGTCCTCGAGCCTTACCGCCTTGACAACGTACTCCTGCATCGCGACCGACGCGCCGTTGCCGAAGATGAGGTGAAAGCCAAAGTAAACGATCAGCGCCACACCCACCGCACAAGCGATTCGGGTGGCCTCCGAACGTCGGCCTAGGCCCAACGCCAGCAGACCCACAGGAACCAGCGCGAAGTAGATGAGCACGGTGATGTTTACGAGGAGCGCGAGCCCCCACAACACACCCGCCATGCAGCCCACCCGGGTTTCCTTCGAGACAGCCACTCGCGGACGCATCATCAAATGGAAAAAGCCAAGGCACAGAGCGACATAAGCGACGTTGTCCTCGGCCATCCAGACCATGGCCAACATACCCGGCGATGCACCCACCGCACAAACAAACGCGAAGAGCCGCTGGCGTGCCGTGAGCCCACGTGCACGGGCCACGCCGTCAACGACCAGCAAGAACAGAAACCATGAACCCGCCGTCAGCGAAAATACGACGTCAACAGCCGAGAGCCCACTCTTGTACAGCAGCCAAGCGATGCGGTGGTAGAGAACATGAGTGTCTCCCCCTACGCTCGGATCGTAGACGCTGATAAAGCCGAGACGGCTATAGGTGTCCCAATCCAGCGTGGACTCGGGTGTGAGCAGCAAGAAGACTGCAAGCGATACCAGGCTCGCGCTAACCACCAGA
>CAZKOI010000563.1:0-2105 GCA_964554315.1 uncultured Enterobacterales bacterium
ATCGGCTCATGGAGAAACACGGGATCGAGCGCTGACCGGTGCTCTTGGTGTTGCAACGTCGCCACACTTGAGGTGGAGGACGTCGACGACCGGGTAGACCGCGTTGGCAGTTGCTGCGGTGCACTGCACACTCAACAGTCTAAGCCGCATGAGTTTACGACGCCGTGAGAGAAACAGGCCTTTCCTAGTACGCCTCTTGCACCCTCGACTACAGGTTTTCTACTGACACTAGCAGGTTTTCCGCCGCCCCCCCAAGCACGACTGATGCAGCAAGCTTCTCGAAGACGAGCCACCGCTCACGCCACCACGGGCTACATGGACAAAATGGCCTCGCCGCTGGGACTGCGGTTCAAGGCCAAGAACATGGTGGAGGTGCCCCCGCGCCTGCGTCGATGTGACGTCGCCTGCAGGCTTCTCAACGTTGCGGTCGCATCCGTAGGTATTCTCATCAGCGCCCCGCTGATGGTGGTGATCGCCGTGATGATCAAACTCTCGTCGCCCGGGCCGGTCATCTACAGTCAGCCTCGGGTCGGCCTGGATCGACGACGCTTCCGGGCTCATGAGCCCGCGAGTCATCGACGCCGCGATGACCGGGGGGGGCGGGTCTTCACGATCTACAAGTTCCGGACGATGCGCGCGGCCAAGCCGGGAGCTGCCCAGACGTGGGCCGGAAAGAACGATCCGCGGATCACGTGGATCGGGCATTTCCTCCGCGCGACCCGTCTCGACGAGCTGCCGCAGTTCTACAATGTGCTTCGCGGTGACATGAATATCGTTGGACCGCGGCCGGAGCAGCCGGCGATCTTTGAAGAGCTGCATTCCGAGCTGGGCTGGAGGTACCGGACCCGCCAGCGGGTGCTCCCGGGGATCACAGGGCTGGCCCAGGTCAAACAGGGCTACGACACGGATCTCGAGGGCGTGAAGACCAAGGTCGCGCTGGATCTTGAATACATTGGCGAGCGTTCTGCGGCCAAGGACCTGGCGATCATGGCGAAGACGGTGCCGGTGATGGTGTTTCGAAAGGTGTGGAAGTAATCATACACTTGCTTCCCAGGCGTTGCGCCAATCATCCATCTCAAACACCTCAGTGACGCGACGTACTGTGTCGACCTCAGCTTCCGAAAGTCCCTCGCCTTGCCGACTTCGTCTGTAACTGCTCCTCAGTTTCTCCCGTAATGTCAAGTAACTTCGAGAGAAATTCACTTCGGAGAGGGAGTAACCCAAGTCTCGCATGAGGTCGAAGACACGCTCGCGCTCCGATCTTAACCGAGGGAAACTCTCAACACGAATTGACGTCGGGTTCTTCCGAGCCTCTTGCAACGCGAACTTGTTCTCCAGACACCAGGCAACCGCAAGGCGCTCCACCAAACTCGTGGCCGATCGCGCCACGCGGACTTCGTCCGACCGGAGATGCTCGAGCAGACGCTCCTGCTGCAGATACCTGTTCAGGTCAGCGTTCCACCCCATGTTGCGCTGCGAGGCCACGACCAATTCGGGCTCACGCAAGAGAAGGACTATGCGGACTTGAAAGGTAGACGACAACCAAGAGAGCATCAGATTCGCGTTGATGAACTTCACGACGCGTCGCACCGGCGGAGGCCTCAAGACGTCATAGGCATTATAGACGCGCTGGACAGCCCGACGGATCGGGCGAGCTTCCTTGCTAATGCCCATCCTCATCCACGGCCGCCAGGAAGGTCGGAGTCGACCGAAAAACACCTGAGCAACGTGCTCCCTTACTTCCGGGGCATCATCGCCTCGAGCAAGCAGTCTCGAAGCGAGCTTTGCGGCCTCCGGTACCTGCCGGGGGTGGAGGGGCTCGAAGACCGCCATGGTGCGAGGATGTCTTGTCATTGTCTCTAAAAGCCAGGTCGTGCCACTCCGCCCGCTACCCGCGATGACGAGCACCTCTCCGTTCCAGGGACGTTCTGGCGCTGCAATGTCAACCATGCGACGACTTCTCCCGGTTTCCCTCTCCAATCGCCACTAGCCGTTCTCCTTTAGGGTCTATGTAGCTCCGCGGACGATGAACCCGAAAGCCACCCCACCAAGGCTGCTGACCTATTGCGCGGGCCGGTATCGCCGCCAGACCGTCCTCCTCGGTC
>CAZKOI010000564.1:0-2101 GCA_964554315.1 uncultured Enterobacterales bacterium
ATGGACTACGGCTCCTCCGACGGGCCAGCAAGGGTTGCCGGCGCCTGCTGCCGAGACGCAGATTTCCGTGGCGCTGACCTCAACTCGATGAAGTTCAGGGACGTCGATATCTCCGGTGCCAACTTTGTTGGTGCCAAACTCGGTGACGCAAACTTCCAGGGCTGTGTTCTGGATTCGGAAGGGGTCGTGGGGGTAGATGCCCAGAAGAAGATTGAAGCTGGTCAGAAGCGGGATCAGGCTCATCAGGTCTACGAAGACGCGTTGCGAGAGTTCGGAGTGTGTGGCTTTGAAACGGCGCGAGCAGCTGCGACATTCTTTGATCTCCTGATATGTGATGGTCTTTACTGGGATGCATGGTCCTTCTGCGGCGACCGGTGGTCCGAGATCGACCGGGAATGCCCCGAAGACCACTTGTGCCAGATGGAGATCCGTTTGCTCGACGCTCAGCATGGCTGGTCAGACGTCGGCCACGGGGCAAGATTTGAGTTTGAGTTGGCGTTGGAAGTCCTGGGTCGCCTTGGTCCGCTGAATGACGCCGCTGAACGGTTGGAATTTTGTGCGCGACAGGCGATCAATCTCGCTTTAGGTGTGCTTGAGCAGCTTCGTAAAGACGACGAGGGCTGGTGGCATGAGTCGTGGTTCGACGAGGAGTTGAATGACCCCGGCGAAACGAACAAGACCAACTTTTTGTCAGATCGCGCCGGCGAACTCCTGTCTCAGCTGAGGAGCCTGGAGGAGCATTTTGGCGCGGAGTTTCTAGCGCAGGTGACCGACGGGGTGTCGGCTCTCCGGCAGCCCGAACGCAGTGACGATTGAGTCGAGACTCGAAGGTGCACCGCTGTTCCCGGAGACCTCGGTCAGTGGACGGCGTATTGGCGCAGGACCGCGAATATCGCTTCGTCGGATCCTCGCTAGCGTCGCTGCAAATCGAGTAAGTCGGAGAACGTCCGGGTGGGCGCTTCCAAAGCGGGGGTGAGTCGACGGATGTCCTTTTGACCTGCGCCGAGCCACCCGATGTGGACGACGGTTGTCCGTGCAGCTGCTTCGACACTGCGAACGCACCACCGAAGCGGGTGTCCCATCACGCGTCCGAGCACCTGGAGCGCACGTGTTCGTGGCGGTGTGAGCTCGGTGCGATACCAGAGGCGGAATTGGATGCTCATCAAAGGTCGTGTCCCAGACCTTGTGTCTCAAGGCCGACTTTTAACAACTTCGGGAGGAGTCGTTAGCAGCTGGTTGGTTCAGACCTTCCGGAGCTGATGGCCAGCGAGCCGATAGCCACGATCGCTCAACAGCTCCTCCCATTCCCGTCTGGTTCCGATGCCAACTTGATTGAGTAACCCGGCCCGGTCCTCTTGTCGGGTGAGTCGCTCGAACTTATTCCTCGTCGGATGCGCCGCAGGAACAAAGAGTTCCTTGCGGTGGAGGATTGGTGGGTTGTCGCTGTTGCTGAAGTTGCGGAACTTCACTCGTATCTCCCCGAGCTTCGCCACGATGGAGGCTTCAAGTGCCGGATGAGGGTCGTGCTCAAAGCCTCGGTAGACAAGGAATGAGACTTGTGGCTTCAACCGGTTGAGCTTGATGAGGGTTGCGTCGTCGACGTCCCCCGTCACGATTCGTGCGGCGCCTTGGTACACGCGTAGCAAGGCAGGAAGTTCGCTGATGTAGTCAGCGTGTATGTAGAGCGCCTCTGGCGTGAGCTTGCCGAAGGAACACTGCTGGACGGCTTCGTTGATGGCATCGAGGTCTGCGATTGAGTAAAGGAGTTTGTCGGCGGCGTCGCAGGCAGCGGAGTAACTGCCGTAGAGAGCCTTGGCGTCGTGCTGCAGCTCTTCAGGCAGCGCTCCGAACTTGGGCCGACCTCCGAAGGCCGCGAGTGTGGTGTATACGAGGAAGTTGTCTCGTGCAGTGGTCTCGAACTCGGCCCAACGTTGGGGGCCGGTCACGCGGCGAATGAGTGAGAAAGCCGCCCGGACTGACCCGAACGCGTCGATCAGGACGGTTTCGTTTCCGAGCTCGCCTGGACGCGGGAGTCGTCCACGATCGGTCACGAAGTCGATGAGCGGCTGGAGATCTTCGAAGTGCTCTTCGAATTGCTGCT
>CAZKOI010000565.1:0-2084 GCA_964554315.1 uncultured Enterobacterales bacterium
CGTGGTGTTGTTTCTCCCTGGAATCCTTGGCTTGTGGGCCTCGGCCCACCGTGGCGCCCACCTCGCGACCCTGGGATGGGCCCTATTGGCCCTCATTGGCCGACAAGAAGCCAGCTATCTCATTGCACTCAGCGGCTGTGCATTGTGGGTCGCGCCATGGGGAAACTGCACCAAGAGGATCTCGGTAAGCCTGGTCATCCTGGGCACGCTCAGCTGGGCCAGCTTTGCCCTGCTAAAGCCACAAATGTTCTTTCATATCAACCCTTTAGCTGAATCTTCTTGGCCTACATCTGCGGAATTGTGGGAGCGCCGCGCTCATTTTGCAGGCGCGATTATGCTGAGCGGATGGTGGATTGGTCTCTCTCGACCGGCCCCCCTTCTGGCTCTGTCGCCGATTCTCTACAGCATGCTCGCCTCGAGTCGGGAGTGGCATGCGCTCACGGGACCGGGGGCTCATCACCACGTGTTCTGGATGCCATTCGTTCTCGCTGCGGGCATTTCAGCCAGCGTGCACCTCAAGCGAGGTCTCGGTCTTGCCCTTCTTCTCCTTGGGGGTGCCTTTTCGTTTCCTCACGCAGCGAGAACGAATGCGAACACGGCCGTCTACTCGCTCGCTGAACTCGTACCCCCTACCGGCCGAGTTGCCGCAGACTACACAACCATCCACAAGCTCGCGGGTCGTGAGACGCTATGGAACGTCGACCAGCTCTACATGCCGGATAGGCCCCATCATTGGCAGGGTCGGTGGCCTCTCACGGTAGCTGACGTCGACTGGATTTTAGCCCCGAGCGACCACACCGTCTCCGACCACCTGAGCGAGTGGACACGCGTGTCATCCGTCGATGGCCACACCCTCTGGAAGCGGTAGCCAAGCCTACGGGCAAATTGGAGCACCGAGCGCAGACGATATCGCCTCCTGCATAGAGCCCGTCGCCTGTGCCTCGCGGACAAAGGCGCCCCATGCTGCCGCTGCTTGAGACGAGTCCGGACCCGGATCGGCGCAGATCACGGGCTGGTCATCCCATCCTTTGAAGCCACATCCATCGACGGTTGCTTCACCATGGTCGTGCCAGGTGTGCGGAGTATGGGGGGCTTGGCGGGTTTGTGCACGCTCCGTCCCTCCCGCAACCACATACGCGCCGACGGCGAGCGGACGGTTCCCTGCCCCCAGGCAGGGTGGTGATGGGCAGGCGCGCGCAACAAAGCTTTGGTCAGCCTTGGTCCAGTGGCTGTGGACGGCACCATACTCCCAAACACCCGTCTCTTGGTTACGGCACTCGGCGCGCTCGCCAATGACACCGGCCTTGCATCGTCCCTCGACAAACTCATTGCCGTAGACAAAACGGTTGTTCCCCACCAACCCTGCTACGGCCGCCTGGAACTCTGTGGTTGTGCACAGCCGCCGACCACCAAATCGGCCCGATTTCAGCATCTCGTCAAGCTTGTGCACACCCCATACGGAGAGCCCGTCTTCCGTGTAGCGGTGACCGCGCCCGGGAAAAGGATAGGCTTCGATGCAGAAGGGCTCTACGTCAACCCGATGTACCGGAATGACAGGATCGACCAAGTCGGTCTGAACCCAGCACGCCGTTGCACCCGGCGTCGATGCTATCGCCTCCGGACACCCCCTTTCGGGGGCATCCACCTTGGCAAGGTGGGCCGTCGGAACAATCCCGTACGGCTGACCGCGCATCCCTAGCTCGCCGGAGCCGCCGACCAAGACCATGCCCTCTGGACACGCGCCGGCTGCTGCGGGCCCAAGGAGCCCATGCGTGAAGAGTGCTAGCAGCACTCAGCGGCGCCCACCCCGCTTCTTCTTGCGACCTTTGCGCCCCTTGCCTTTGCCTTTGCCTTTGCCCGGCGGCTTGAAGTCGCCGAAGAAGGCCGTAAACTCAAGGCCCAAGACCGGGTAGAGCGTGTACGCAGCGTCGATTGTTTCGCCTGTCTTCTTCTCAATCTTGGTGTTCGCGGGGAAGTACATGTTCACAAAGGCAGCCAACTCGTAGCAAACCGTCGGCGTCCGAAAGTTCACACTGCCCTGACCTCGCGCGATGAACGTGTTCATCTTGAGTTTGTCGCCGCTG
>CAZKOI010000566.1:0-2079 GCA_964554315.1 uncultured Enterobacterales bacterium
GGCCGAGGAGGTGCGTATCATGAATGCCGAGACAAAACGCGTCACGATCAAGGGACTCCGAGGCTCGGACGTTGCTACCCTCCAGGTCCTCACCCAAGACGTCATCTCGCTTCCTCTCAATCAAATCCACCCCGCGACGGCCTGTGATCTCTTCGCAATCGCTGAGGTATCCGACCAGGTACCTGAACAGCTTGCCAGGGACCTTTCTTCCTTTGTCGATCGGGTAAAGCGGGAAATGGGCGATCTATCGGGCGCTATTTTCTCGGATTATGGGCAGGGTATCCTCGGCGTTAGTGCGGAGTTCATTCCCGACACGTTTCGCGCAGTGGTTGAGACGGTAGATGCACCAGGGGACGTCGCTGAGGGGTTGATGGAGAGCCTGTCCAGCCACTTCGAGACCGCTGCTGCGCTCCCCTATGAGGTAAGCCAAGGGACAAGCCTGGCCTCAAAGGCAGCCGCATCTCGCGGGGCAGCCAAGGCGCCGCCGAAGGCCCGAACCAAGGTCGCCTCCAAGGACGATTCGGAGCGGAAGGCGTGGGTGGCAGACTTTGTCGTTTCCCGTCTCGTCAACTACGAAACCGGCATCAAGGAGTCACTGCTTGTGGGAGCCGTACGACACAAGGCGCCGTGGAACGACTTCACGGACCGGGAGGTTCGGAGCATTTTGAGAGCGATGGCGAGAGAAGGCAAGCTGAAGACGTCGGTTGGTCGCTGGTCGCTGAATCGCTAGTCGGTGCCAAAGGCCCTGATACAGGGGTAGAGCGGCCGCGTACGGCATGTCACGAGTTTGTAACCGTATTTAGCCCTGCGGTCGGACCGCTATCGCATTAGTGCGGGGTGCTTTCGGCGCCGTGCTCTACTTTGTGGGCGGGGCGACCCAGCCTCATTTTGGAGTTCGAAATGGCTAGTCAACGGTTTACGATTTTTGCTGCACTCACTCTCTCGTTCGCGGTCGCCTGCTCCGACGATGAAAAGAATGAGAACGCGGGTGCAGTCGGCACGGACTCTGGCTCAGCCGGGGAAGACAGCGGTTCTGCGGATGAGGGTGCTCCCGACGAGGGTGCGACTGACGAGGGTTCGGCCGACGAGGGCTCCGCGGATGACACCGGCACAACACCGGTTGGTGACGACACCGGCACCGAACCATCGGGTACCCGTATTGCTGATATTCAAACCCACGCGGTCCCCGTGGGAGAAACGGTCACAGTCGAGAATGTCGTGGTGACAGGCAGCTATACGCCCAACAATGCTGGATTCTTTGTGTCGGAGCCAGAAGGTGGCCCGAACAACGGCGTATGGATCTACGCACCTCACATGAACGACGAGCTTATGATTGCTCCGGGTAGTGTTGTGTCGGTCACTGGCGTTGTTGCCGAGTATGCGCCGGCAGCGGAGGGAGAAGGTGACACAGGTCTCGTCGACGCAACCGACCTGCCCGATTCAATGACCCAGACTCAGATCACCGTCGCCACCGCATCGGATGTCGTCGTTACGGGCTCGGGGGCGATTCCTGACGCGACGATGATTGATGCGGCAGTGCTGGCAAGCCCGGACACCGCTGAGCAGTATGAGGGGGTATTGGTAAAGATTGACGCTCCAGTGGTCACTGGGCCCTACGAGTCCGGCGCGTTCACAGTCGCCGGCGGCGCACGGGTAGGCAACCTCTACATGGACTTCGACTACGTTCGCCTCGGCGACAGCTTCGCATCGCTGGTCGGCTTGGTTTACTCTTCAGGGGGCCAGTACACCGTCAGCCCCCGGTCAAATGCGGATGCGCTCGGACACGCGGACACCTGCGGAACATGCACGGCAGACTCGTGCATCGGCGATCTGGGTCCTGGCTCGTTGGTCATCACAGAGGTCATGCCCAACCCCGACGCTTGCGGCGACAGGGACAATGCAGGTGAGTACATCGAAGTATTCAACAACACAGGCGGGTCCGTGGACCTCAACTGCTTGCAGCTCACAGATGGTGGAGATCACGTCGGCTACATTGAGGAGAGCACCGTTGTGGCTCCGATGAGCTACGCCGTGCTTCAGCGTAGGGGCGACGAGTACTGCTACGACGACGCCATCTCA
>CAZKOI010000567.1:0-2077 GCA_964554315.1 uncultured Enterobacterales bacterium
TAGCGAGCGCGTCCTCGGAGAGGATCTCGTAGCGGGGCATCGAGTTGCGGAACATTGGTCTCCTCGCTTGTCACTGAACCCTTGACGGGAGTGCGGGCGGTTCTTACACTCCCAGCGTGGAACAAGAGTTCCACAATATGGGCCCCTAGGGAAGAGGCTGGGCCCACCAAATTGCGGAGGGCGAGAGCGGGGTGTCAGCGTTGTCCGGTACCCAGGCTGTCGATCGGGCAGCGGGGTTGTTACTCGCCGTCATGGAAGCCGAGGAACCGCTCACTTTCGGTGCTTTGCAGGACTCGAGCGAACTCGCCAAGAGCACCCTGTCTCGACTGCTGTCCAGCCTCGAACGCCATGACCTTGTGGCCAAGAATGAGGACGGAAGGATTCGCCCGGGTGGCGCATTGACGCGATTCGCGCATTCGAGGCGACCGACGGATGAGTTGATCGAGGCTTGCCGACCGCAGATGACGGCTCTGAGCGAAGCAACCGGCGAGAAAATCAATCTGGCCGTTCTCCATGGACAGGAAGTCGAGCAGATCAGTCAATTGGAGTGCACCTACCTGATCGGTGGTGTCAACTGTGGTGTCCACAAGATCCCGCTGCATGCCTCCGCGCTCGGCAAGGTGTTTTTGGCCTACGGTGCGGAACTTCCACCTGGTCGCCTGCGCAAGATCAGCTCCCGGACGATCACTTCGCGTCAGCGTCTGGCGCAGGATTTGGAGAGGACCCGCGTTCGGGGCTGGGCGTTAGCCGACTCCGAACTCGAGCCGGGTCTAATCGCGGTAGCCGCACCGGTCTTCACAGCCGATGGCAGCGTTGTTGCAGCCTTGTCAATCTCCGGACCGACCCTGCGCATGACACGGGAAATCACGAACGAGTACGCCACATTGCTCGTCAACGCGGCCCGCGCTGTCTCCGCTGAGCTCGGGTTCGAAGGTTTTGTAGCGCCTGACGAATTGCACGGTTCGAACGTCACGCAAACAGGAGGAAGGGTGGGTGCTGCATGACTCCGGATGATGTCCTGAAGGCGCTCTACGACGAGACCATGGTTGGCAACGCGCCGGCGGTGCTCGAACACACCAATGCCGGACTGGAAATTGGGATGACGCCTGACACGCTGTTGTTCGACGCGCTGATCCCTGCGCTCGAGGAGGTGGGTGCACGATTCGAGCGGGGCGACTTCTTCGTTCCGGAAATGCTGATCGCCGGCAAAGCGATGAGTGGTGCGCTGGAGGTTCTACGCCCCCTCCTCGCCCAGACCGGCGCGGAAAGCGTGGGCACATTCTTGATGGGAACAGTCAAGGGAGATGTGCACGACATTGGCAAGAACCTCGTCAACATCATGTTGGAGGGTGCCGGCTTCCATGTCATCGACATTGGCGTCCAGGTGCCGCCGGAGAAGTTCATCGAAGCGATCCAAGAACACAAGCCCGACATCGTCGGGATGTCGGCCTTCCTTACCACCACGATGCCGATGTTCAAGGTGAACATCAATGCAATCGAGAAGGCGGGATTGCGCGACGACATCATCATCATGGTGGGCGGAGCGCCCGTCACCCAGGA
Organism: uncultured Enterobacterales bacterium; assembly: GCA_964554315.1. GTDB lineage: Bacteria > Myxococcota_A > UBA796 > UBA796 > UBA796 > UBA796. Next base: position 1,561 of record CAZKOI010000567.1, read on the forward strand.
GTATGCCGACGTCTCCGGAGCCGACGGCTATGCCGCGGACGCTGCCACAGCTGTGCGTCGCGCCAAGGAACTGCTGGCTGTGAAGTCCGGAGCCTGAGAATGCTTCGTAAGTTGTTGCCCATGGCCGAGCACGTGGTCAAGGGGCCTGTGTGGGACTGTCAGATGTGTGGGCAGTGCGTGCTGCATTCCACCGGGATGACATGTCCTATGACCTGTCCCAAGACGTTGCGCAATGGACCGTGCGGCGGTGTGCGCGCTGATGGCGCTTGCGAAGTGAAGCCGGAAATGCGTTGCGTGTGGGTGAAGGCCAATCACAGAGCCGAGTCCATGCCGTTGTTGCCCAGGAAATGGCGTGAGGAAGTGGGGCATCTCAGGCCACCGGTCAACAACTCCCTCAAGGGGGAGTCTTCTTGGCTGAATCTCCTCAACGGACGAGATAGGCAAACGCCTGCTGGCTGGCAGGCAGTCGAGTGATGTCGGGACTTGGGGGATCGTTCGGCGAATTGATCGCTAGTCG
>CAZKOI010000568.1:0-2067 GCA_964554315.1 uncultured Enterobacterales bacterium
GTTGATACCAATGTGGTCAGGGTGAGTGTGCGTGTTCAGGATGGTGCTCAGGCGAATGCCGTGCGCTTGGCAGTACTGGAGAACGGTGCCGGCCTCTGGGCCGTCGACGGCTCCTGCTGTACCAGTCTGCGTGCAGACTGCGAGCCAGATGAGGTTGTCCGAGGCTGATGGAATCTGGTGAACGCGCAGGGCGCCGCTCTCGCTCAGGAAAGGGTCGGGGGGGCGGGTCACGACGTGAGGCATGTCGTCCTACTACCTTGGATAGAAGACGAAGGCATGTTCATAGTAAGGTACTTCGGTGCAGGAAGAACTCCATCCAATTGAGGCAAGTCCGCTACATGCACGGCGCGAGCTGGTGTTTTTGGTGGTGTCGGGAGTGTTTCTTGGCTCCTTGACCATGCTCAATGTCCTTGGGCTCACCCGGTTCATCGACCTCAGCTTCACCGTCTTTGGCCTCACGGTGCCTATGCCCCTCGCCGTTGGCGTGCTGCCCTATCCGGTGACGTTCTTGTGCACCGACATCATCTCGGAGCTGTACGGGCGCAAGCGCGCTTCTAATGTCGTCTGGGTGGGGTTTGGTCTCAATCTGTGGGTAGCGCTCATCCTCTGGCTTGGCGGCGTGCTCCCGCCGGAGGTGCCGATAGACGCAGCGACAGGGCTACCTCCGGAGGGGACGGAGGGGAGGCTCTTCTTCCAAGTGCAGCACCTGGCATTTGGCTCCGTTGTCGCATCGATGTCGGCCTATCTCCTCGCTCAACTGTGTGATGTGCACCTCTTTCACTTCTGGAAGCGGGTCACAGGGGGCGCACATCTCTGGCTCAGAAACAACGCATCGACCATGGCCTCGCAGTTTGTCGACTCCTTCGCCGTGATGAGCATCACGCACTTCTATGCTCATGCGCTACCCATCGACACCACAGCACCGGTCTGGCCTCAGCTCTGGACCTTCATCCTTGCAGGCTACGTCTTCAAGCTGGTCTGTGCGGCGCTCGATACCGTGCCGCTGTACCTGCTGGTGCGTTGGTTGAGCAGGGTCCTTGAGGTAGACCCCGCTCAAACCTGAGGGCCTAGAGCGATGCGATGATCGCGTTCAGCGTTGGGCTTGGCCTCATGGCCTTCGCCGCGAGTTCGTCATCCGGCATGTAGTAGCCCGCAAGGCTCACAGCCTGCCCCTGCGCTCCGTTGAGCTCAGCGACAATGGTCGGTTCATTCGAGACCATCTGATGGGCAATCGGAGCGAACTGAGCGGCAAGGTCCACATCTTCATCCTGCTGGGCGAGAGCCTCGGCCCAGTACATGGCGAGGTAGAAGTGGCTGCCTCGATTGTCCAGCTCGTTCACCCGGCGTGAGGGCGCCTTGTTGGTCAGGAGGTACTTGGTGGTCGCTTCGTCGAGGGTATCGGCGAGGACCTTGGCGCGCGCCAGGCTGTACTTGTCGGCGACGTGGTCAAGCGAGACGGCCAGCGCGAGAAACTCGCCCAGCGAGTCCCATCGCAGGTGGCCCTCCTCCTCGAACTGTTGGACGTGCTTGGGTGCGGAGCCGCCGGCCCCCGTCTCGAAGAGCCCCCCACCGTTCATCAGCGGCACGATCGACAACATCTTCGCGCTGGTTCCGACCTCTAGGATGGGGAAGAGGTCGGTCAAGTAGTCGCGAAGGACATTCCCGGTCACGGAAACGGTGTCGAGACCTCGACGAATGCGCTCAAGCGAGAACTGCGTCGCGTCAACGGGTGAGAGAATCGGAAACTCCAAACCGGTGATGTCATGGGTCGGCAGGTAGGCCTTCACCTTGGCGATGAGTTGTGCGTCATGCGCCCGAGTCTCGTCGAGCCAGAAGACGGCAGGGGCGCCGGTAGCGCGTGCTCGGCTGACGGCCAGCTTGACCCAGTCTCGGATGGGGGCATCTTTCACCGTACACATCCGCCAGATGTCGCCCGCAGCGACGTCATGGCTGAGCAAGACCTCGCCGCTCGCCGTCACGACGCGAACGGTCCCTGCGTCGGCCAACTCAAACGTCTTGTCGTGGCTCCCGTATTCCTCGGCCTTCTGGGCCATCAGGCCCACGTTT
>CAZKOI010000569.1:0-2060 GCA_964554315.1 uncultured Enterobacterales bacterium
GGCTGCCGAGAGCGTCCTGCAGCCGTGCGCTGATGCCTTCGAGTGCTTCGTCGCTGCGCCGGGGATCGCGCAGATCGGTTTGACGTCCCTCGAAGGCAGTGGGAGCAGAGCAGGAGAGAGTGAGCGCCACCACAGGACCTCCCAGCTGCAGTCGATCGAGCCGGTAGCGAATGCGGTCCAAGATAGTGGTGGCGTGACGGGTAGGGGCGCCTAGGCGAATATTGAGCGATTGATGCCGTCCTCCATCGAGACGGAAAGACAGGCTCACTTGGGTGATGGCCTGACCTCGAGTCAGCAGGCGAGTAGACAGATCTCGAACCAGTGCGCCGATCACAAAGACTAGGGCGTCTCGCTCGGCGACAGGAGCGGGGAGATCTTGGTGCAAGCTGGGCGGACCCTCTTGAGACCATGTGCTCAAGGTTGGAACGGTGTCGTGTCCGCTTGCCCAAGTGTGAGCTGCCACAATGGATGGGCTCAAGCGCCCTGAGATAGCCGACGGGGGTAGCGCTGTGAGATCACGAATGGCGGTGAGTCCTAGACTCTTGAGGAGAGCATGGTCTGGCTCGGGCAGCTCGAGCGCTGCTAGCGGTAGGCCTCCGAGCGCGACAGCGCTGCCCCCGCTTGGAATAACAGCAGAGCGCCGCCACCACTTGGCGAGGGTCAGTGCGGTGATTGGATCGTCCGCGACTACCACGTGAGCCTCGTGACCCAGTTGCCCCATGCGGATCCGAACGCGTTCGAGCACAGCACGCTCTGAGCCTGCGACAGAAGACGGACCTCGCGAGATCTCGGCAACGATGGCCTCTGGTGGAAGCGGTGCGATACTAGGAGATACCCGAAGGAGTTGAGTTGTAAGCGCTAAGAGGTCGTCGGCCTCGGCATCCGGATCAAGCAGATCGGTCTCGATCACAGGGCAGCGCGCGCGCGCGGTGGCTGCACTCATGCCGGGTCGGACACCTGCCTGATGCGCAGCCGAGGTGATGGCTTGCACGCGCAGAGCATTCTTTTCTTCGGCGACTAGGGCCACCGGTTGGTGGGGGAGCCAGCCGCATCTGTCGAGACGAAATGTCGGTATATGAGCCACGAGATATCTGAACATATGTTCAGTATATTGTTGTGGGTTGAGCAGATCAATCTTGAGTCCGGACAGCTTATGTCCGGGTTAGTCGCGGAGACGTAAATCACCTAAGCTGTGCCTATGAGAGAGACCGACCCACGCTACGCTCGTTTGATGCTCGTGATTGCCATCTTCGCGGTGTACATGCCGCTCATGAGCGGCGGGTTTGTCTGGGACGACCATCTCCTCATCGTCGAAAATCCCATCATCAAGTCCCTGAGTCATGTTCCCGAAATGTTCGCGACGGACCTCTGGGGTAGCACGCTCGTCGCCAAGCCCGATGGTGGCTACTATCGACCGCTGATGCTGGTGGATCTGGCCTTAAGTCATGCGCTCGTTGGACTAAATCACCGCCTCTACCATCTCCACAACCTGCTCTGGCACGGACTCGCCGTTGTGCTGATGACGGTGGCCCTCGAGCGCATCATTCAAGATCGCCTAGCCGCTGTGCTGGGAGCGGCATTCTTTGCGCTTCATCCTGTGCAGATCGAGTCTGTCGGATTCATCTCGGCACGCAACGATCCTATGGCGGTCGTCTGGCTATTAGTGAGCCTGATCTTGCTGAGTCGAGAGGACCCATCGCGCCGAGCGCTCTTGGGCGGAGTGCTGGCCTCTACCGCTGCACTCCTTTCAAAGGAGAGTGTCCTTTTTGCACCGCTCATGCTCGCCTTTATGGCACGGGCCCGATGGGGAGGCTGGGGCCGTCTTCAGGCGCATGTAGCCTTAATCCTGGGCTTTGGTCTTGCCATCGCAATGAGGGTGGCTGCTGGAGTGGGGGTTCCCGCTCAGGCTGCCCCGGAACGCCTCATAGCGGTGGGGCTTCCATCGCTGGCCTTCTACATGGACAAGCTGATCTGGCCAATGGAGATTGCCCCCGTGATTCACTTTGGCTGGCTGCCCCCGGTCCCTTGGGCGGGGGCTGTTGCTGCGGCAGGTGTAATGG
>CAZKOI010000570.1:0-2043 GCA_964554315.1 uncultured Enterobacterales bacterium
TACACGCTCCATGACGTGACGGATCTCCGCCAGATCGACAAGGTGCGGCGAGACTTTGTCGCCAATGTGAGCCATGAGCTTCGAACACCGGTGAGTGTCATTCGCGCCAACACAGAGACACTCCTCGATGGTGCGCTGGAGGATGTCGAGGTCGCGCGAGACTTTGTAGAGGCGGTTCATCGCAATGCGGAGCGGATCTCCAACCTCGTCTCGGATCTCCTGGATCTGGCTCGAATCGAGGCGGGCACCGTCGAGCTTCAGGCGGAGACGATCGGTGTGAGAGATGGGGTTGAGAAGGTTCTGAACTTTGTTCAACCGGTTGCAGCCTCGCGACAGATCACCATCATCAACGAACTCCCCCCCGATCTGCTCTGTCAGGCCGATGCGGGGGCGTTCGAGCAGGTGTTGACCAACCTCATCGAGAACGCGGTGAAGTACGGTCAGGAGAGTGGCCACGTCTGGGTACGCGGCTATCCCGTGGTTGGTCGTGTACGGATCGAGGTCATCGATGATGGCGTCGGTGTGCCGAGTCTGCACCGGTCTCGGCTGTTTGAGCGATTCTATCGAGTGGACAAGGGTCGCTCCCGGTCCGTGGGAGGGACGGGGCTGGGTCTTGCGATCGTCAAACACCTGGTGCACGGCATGGGTGGAGATGTCGGCATGGAGGCCAATCGCCCCACCGGATCGGTCTTTTGGGTGACCCTTCCCAATAAAAAATAAGTTGACGTGTCAATATATTCGTAAAACTTCATCTTATTGAAACAAATGCGACATAGAGTGTGCATGGTCCCCAATGAAAGGTTGGGCCTAGGAGAAATTCTTATGAACAATGTCAACACCGTCCGCACTCGGACGTCTCTTGCTTCGGTGGTTCTGGCCGGAGCGATGCTCTCTACTCCAGCGTTTGCCGGAGGCGACACCGAGGTCGGTGGCCGCATCTACGCCAGCTACGGGTACAACCTCACCGACACACCTTATAGTGGCTACGTCGATGGTGATCCCCGTCCCAACGGGTTCGAGATTGACCGCGTCTATCTCGACTTCAAGAAGTCAATCGATGACACCTACTCGGTAAAGGCGACCACGGACGTGGGCCGCGGTGAGTCGGGCTCGCTCGATCTGTATCTCAAGTACGCCTACCTTCAGGCCGATCTCGCGGAGGGAATCAAGGTCCGAGTCGGCTCCGTGGGCAACGCTCACGTGGGCTTCGCAGACAAGTTCTGGGGCGGTCGCTGGCTGGCCAAGAACTTTGCCGACCAAGTGGGTGCTGTCAGCTCCGCGGACATCGGTGTCCACGCCTCAGGCAAGCACGCCAAGGGCATGTTCAGCTGGGGTGCCGCCATCGTCAACGGTGAGGGCTACAAGAACCCTGACATGGACTACGACAAGACGTTCCAAGCCCGTGCGACGGTTGATCCGCTCAACGGCGACATGAAGCTCCCCATCAGCGTCTACGTCAGCAAGGAGTTCTACAACTTTGAAGGCGTCGACGGTCAGACGATTGTCATCGGCTCTGTGGGCTTCGACCAAGAGTACGTCACGTTCTTCGGTGAGTACCTGATGGACACCCCCGGAGACAAGGGCATCGACGAGGCCGGTCAGGAGTACGACGTCAAGGGTAGCGGCATGTCCGCGAGCGTGGTCGGAAAGGTACCCGACCTGTTCAACGTGGTGTTGCGCTACGACCAGTGGGACCCGAACGCTGAGGTCGAAGAAGACGGGCACTCGATGCTTCGGGTGGGTGTCACCAAGAAGCTCGCAAAGAAGGTCCATGCGGGTCTGATGTACGAGACCAAGAGCTTCGAGCTTGAGGACATGCAAGAAGAGAAGGCTTTCTTTGTTCGCATGCAGGCTGGCTTCTAGGTCGACCTAGAGTCCGATAAACAAGAGGGCGCCCTGGAGTAACTCCAGGGCGCCCTCTCCTCTTTCTCGGGACGGGCTCAGCCGTAGCGGCCCTCGATATAGTCCGCAGTCTCGGTGTGCTCGGGGGAGATAAACATCTTGTCCGTAGCGCTGTGCTCGACCACCTTACCCATCAGCATA
>CAZKOI010000571.1:0-2042 GCA_964554315.1 uncultured Enterobacterales bacterium
AGGTACTTGTTGGGCCCCCCGAGCAGCAGCACCTTGTGCTTGAGGGTGTTGCCTCGGGTCAGCACCGAGAGGTTCTGGTGGACGATGGCATCCGCCAGCGAGTTCATGATCTCCGGGCCGGGGATTCCAGACTTCACCAAGTTCACGATGTCGGTCTCGGCGAAGACACCGCACTTCGCAGCGACATGGTGCAGCTTGGTGGGGTCGAAGAGAATCTTCGAAACTTCCTGAGCCGGCATGCCGACCTTAATCATGCACTTGTCGATGGTGGCCCCAGTCCCGGAGGCACACTTGTCGTTCATGGACGTGAGGGCCATCTTCTCGACCTCTCCATCCTCGTCTTCTCGCTCGCGGAACATGATGATCTTGGCGTCTTGGCCGCCCAGCTCGATCACGCTGCCGACGTCTGGATGGAGCTTCTCCACCGCGAGGGTGACCGCGTTGACCTCTTGGACAAACTTGGCTCCCGTGGGCTCCGCCAGCGGGCTTGAACCGGAGCCCGTACAAAAAATCTGGATTTCCTTGGCCGCGGGAAAGGTATTGCCGATGGTCACCAGGAATTCCAGCGTCTTCTCAGGCTGGCGTGTCTCGTGGCGTTGGTAATCACTCCAGAGGATCTCAAGCGTCTCGGGGTCGCAGACCACAGCCTTGACGGTCGTCGATCCGATGTCGATACCAATGGCAATTCGAGTGTGATGATTCATGCGGCCTCTGGGATGACTGACACGTCAGTCTAGTCCGAGAGGTAAGCTATCATCGCTCGCACGTGAAGCGCAATCGCTTTAGGGGCATGTCATGGCACGCGCGATACCGATGGCACCTGACGACCGACGAGCACAGCTGCTTGTCTCTGCCAGAACGGTCTTCGCCTCCTTGGGATACCACCGAGCCTCGGTGTCAGACATCATCACGGAGGCAGGGGTCGCTCGCGGGACCTTCTACAACTACTTCGAGTCGAAGCGAGCGTGCTTTCAGGCGGTCCTCGGTGAGATGATGGAGGGTGTGGCCTCAGCGGTGCATCCCATCGATGTCACTCGGGACATACCTATGCAGGTTCGCGAAAACCTGGAGCGGCTCTTTAAGGCGCTAACGGAGAGCGACGAGGTGCCGCGGGTGCTCTTTGCTGAAGCGGCTGGCATCGACGAAGAGGGGGACCAGGGACTTCGAGGCTTCTACCGCACGGCCACCGTGAGGCTCGCCACCGCGCTCGCGACCGGGCAGGCCATAGGGATTGTGGGGGAGGGCGACCCAATGGTCCTTGCCCGGCTGGTGCTCGGCATGATTCGTGAGCCGGTGTTTCAGGCGTGGCTCTACGGCGAGGAGCTTGACGCGGGTGCAGTGGTCGACTTGATGGCCTCGGTGATGCGAGACGGTGTGCTGCGCCGCTAGAAGGTTCCCTCAGCAAGCACCTTTACATCGCGACAGGTCGAGCCCGCTGGGATCCGCATGATCTCGAAGGCGTTGTGGTCCGACACCACGCTGAGCTTGGGGGAGGCGGCCAAGAGGCGGTTGTCCGCTCCGATGGTGTGCTGCTTGAGCAGGCGCTGTGTCGCTGTGCCACGGATGACGCCGTCTTCATTCACCCATCCGCTCAATATCGTGTGGTTGGTTTGGACCATATAGATGCGAATCTCACCGATGATCGGAATGTCCACGAGGACGCTCGCTCCCGGCTTTCCGTCTTCATCCCAGTCGAAGACGGCGGGATGTTTGGCATCGCGAGGAATGTCATCCGGCGCGAGCGCTCCGTCGTAACCAACGTACTGCTGCTGGAGGTCGGCCGTGTACTTCCACTTGCCCTGGTCGCTCGCTGTGAGCTCAATGGGGTAAGTCTTTCGGATCAGGTGCGCTATGAAAGCCTCCGGGAGGACCGTCTTCGCGATGCTGCGGGTCGGACGGTTCTCGACCTTGCAGGTGACTTGGCTCTGAAAGAGCTCCCCTGCTCGTTCTTCGATGATGAGGCGCATGTGGGTGGTGGTTCGAATGAGCGTGGAGCCGATGATGGGCACCTTGGCTTCGGTTCCTGCTCGCATTCGGAGATA
>CAZKOI010000572.1:0-2036 GCA_964554315.1 uncultured Enterobacterales bacterium
GCCACGATGCTGTCTTTGATTCTGTCTTCTTCGTCGAACATCGAGGTGACGGTCTTCGGTAGCCCGCTCTCGCCGCCCTCTAGGTGGCGCCGAATGGCGTCGAAGGCGGCCTCAGGGCTCAGGCGCATCGCGGCCTGTAGTTCGGCCAGCTGCGGGCGATACTGCTCTTGGAAGGCCTCAAGCTGGGCGCTGGCTTCAGGAAACTTGCACAGCAAGAACAGGGCGTAGAGGCGTAGCATCGCGGCTTCCGGATAATACCGATCCACAAAATAGGGAGACACGTGGTTCTGAAGGAGTCCCAAGGCGCCGTTCATGTCCTCCATTCGAAAGTGGGCCCATGCACGCTCAAACTGGGCATCGAGCCACTTCGGGTCACCGCGCTCAAGCTCGGACCAGTAGTGGGCGGCCTGGGGGAAGTTTCCGGCCGCGTAGTAAGCGCGCGCGAGGTTCATTTGAACGACACTCTTGAAGACGGCTCCCCGCTGCGCTCGGCCACCCACTGCGAGGGCGATCTGCAGTGGAGGGAGAGCATCGCCATAGCGCTTTTGGAGCGACAAGATGACTCCCTCGAGCGCCTTGGCCTCGGGGTAGTACGGGTCGTTGGGTTTCACGAGCTTGAGGATGGCTGAAGCGGTTGCGAGCTGCCCCTTGCGGTGATTCTCCCGTGCAGCGAGGTAGGCCATCCGACTGCGAGTGGCCTCGTCGACGTCCAGGCCAAGGTTAGAGGCGAACACCGGCTCCAGGATGGCTTGGTCGCCGACCTTGTCGGCCAGGTCTACGGCCTTGCCGGCCTCGGAGCCCACTCCGTTGGGGTCTGCCGCGAGCGCCTTCGAGTACGCCAGCAGGGCTGCATACGGGAGGTCGAGGCGGGTCAGTTGGACTGCCAGGCGGGCATGCGCCTCACCGCTGAAGGCCGACCACTTCGGATTCTCGATGACATCGATGAGGGCGTCTGCGGCGCCGGCTTGGTTCCCGGCGGACATTGCAGCGGCCACCTCTTCGAAGGCCTTATTGCGCTGCTCCATCGAGGGAGACGCGGCCGAGGCCATCCCTCCCCACAGGGCGGCCGCCAGCAGCCATGGCTTGACCGACATCACTTACCGCCCAGCTTGCTCACGCCAATGAGGAGCGTGACATTTTGCTTGAGGAAGGTGCTCTGGGTGTCCTCGGTCTTGACCCGCTTCTGTATCAACAGGTCATCCCGAAGCTGGACTCGAACGGCGAGGTCCTTGCCCGTGAACACGCGAAAGCCGATGCTGGCCCCGAAGGTGGGGGATACGGTCTTGGATGCATCGGGCTGAATCGCTCGCTCAAGCGTCCCGCCGAGCCCGGCAGTGAAGAAGATGTCGTGGTGGTAGATTCGTCTCCCAGCCACATTCATCTTGGCGTAGATAGGCGACCACTGGAAGTCGGCCATCACGCTGCCCAAGAAGCCGTATGCGTCGGGTGCAACGCCGTAGGGAGGGGCCTCGAGTTCTTTGTAGGTTGAGCTCTTGAGCCCGTAACCCCCCATGAGCACGCCCTCGACTCCCATGTCCTCGCGGAAGTGCTTGGCGACGGTGAGCGCAGCAACAGGGGTGAACGTGTAGGCGTCAAAGGGCATCACGCCGAGGTGACCGCCGTACTCCAGTCGACCGGCCTTTGGGTAGAGGAGCTTCTGGACGATCTTGACATCGTCCTTCTGGATGACACCAACATCGACCGCGTTCTGAGCGATGGCAGGAGCGGCGCCCAGCAGGGCGGCGACGGTAGTACACAAGAGCTTCTTCATCTGTTCGGCCTAAAAGGGGAGGCTGCGGGGATTACCACCGATGGGTCGGTAGAAGATCTCCACATTCTGGTTGAAATCGGGAATGGCATCGCCCCAGAAGAGCACGGCATTCTGTCCGGGGTCATACGACCAGCCATTGTCGTAGGCGTTGCCGAAGGTCACCGCTTCATCTCCGGTACCGGAGGCGGCTTTTTCGGCCTTACCGATCTCCGAACTGTCGACGTAGACTCGGATGGACTCTTCGTCGGGCACAGCTCGGAGGCTG
>CAZKOI010000573.1:0-2032 GCA_964554315.1 uncultured Enterobacterales bacterium
CGGGTATCGGTAGTTCGACGTCGACGATCTCCAGTTCTCGGATTCGATTGACCGATGCTGTTCGAGGCGTCAGCGGGCGATCGTTCGGCCATTGCGGAGCTGCGGCTGGCTTCATCGGGGCACCGCCAGTCGTTGCGCGAAAAGGAACTGCTCGACCACCGAGCGGCGGCCCGGATCGGGCGCGCTGTTGGCGTGGCCTTTCCATTGGGCAATTCGGCCATCTCGCGGGCGGACCTCGATCAGTTCGACCGGTTGCCCATCGACCTCGATTCCGAATAGTCGGGTCGCTCCGGACTTGACCTGCGTTACGTACGAGGAGGCGCAGTTTCTCAGACGATTCGCGTACCGGTCGCACTGCCCACGGCTCCGGATCGGCCGCAGTATCGTTCCCGGCAACCCGGGAATCGCAACTGTGTCCTCGAGCTGCTCGAGCTCGGCGTCGTCGATTCCGTCGACGTCGATCGCCTCCCATTGCGGAGCTGGGCGTGTGAGCGCCTCGCAGATTGCTGCGCGAACCTCGGCGGTAAGCGGAAGGCCTCCAGCGTCAAGTTCCATTGCCAGCCCATGTACCCAACGCGCTGAGTTGGCTCTGCCTCGTTCGCGTAGCAGTCGACCGGCGATCAGGAGATCGCAGACGGCTGTGTGTTCGTCGCGAAGTCGCTCCACGAGGTAGGTGGTGACGTCATCGTGGTGGCCGCAGTCGAGGAGTGCTGCCATCCCCACGGCTCGTGCATGGTGCTGCCATCCATGCGCATCCAAGAGGACACGAGCGGCGGCGGAAGCCACCTCCTCGAAGTGTTCGGGGCGAGGGTGCAGTCGGCGCAGTTCAGCGACAGCATGGGTCAGGTCATATCGCCGCATGCTGACAGCGGCCTGAGTCGGAGCGTCCGCTCGCAATAGGTCGGCGGCGCTCACGCTGCACCTCCCACCCGTAGCCATTGGTCGACCTCGTCACCCGCTGCGCGCAGGACGCCGGTTCCGCCAGTGCCGGCGCCGCGCAACTGGACGACGACGACGCCCCGGCGTCTTGCGTAGGTAATCGCGTGTCGACGGAGGATTGAGCTCAACCGCGGCGACACGAGGACGAGATCGGTGCCATCGATCGCCTTCTCTACGACATCGAGCGCCCGCCGCGTCGGGTCGTAACCGGCGGCCTCCCACTCGAGGATGAAGGCGGAGCCATTTGGGGAGAAATGCTCTCCTCGGAATCGCTTCACGGACGTTTTCTGACGGTCATTGCCCGCCAGCACGAGGACGCGAACGCGCCCGTCGGTTGTATTCATAGTTTTCCTTTTTTGTAAATAGGCCCCAGCGGGGCGTTTTTTGTTTTTAGATTTGCCCCAAGGGGCGGATTTATAGATTTGCCCCGAGGGGCGGATTTATAGATTTACCCCGAGGGGCCTGGGAATGATGCCGGAACTTCCGGTGGTTGTCAACTCGGTCGTGGCCACACCTCCGCACTGGGTGTCTCGAAGACGCGCGTCTGCAGCCACGTGCTGCTGGTTGACAGCAATGTCTTCGGCGCGTAGCCGACGATCTCCTCGTCGCGCAGCGTCGGTTCGATGACGAGCGCAAGGTCGGCAGTTCGATCCGCTCGAGTTACTGCCTTGAGGTGTAGTGGCAAGCACAGCCTGACCTGTCCGAAACCAGACGTTGCTGACTCGAACGTGAACACCGGGGCTGCGATGCGGGGGTTCTCGCAGCCACGCTCAACCGCAATCTCCACTGCACGCTCGAGCATGAGGGTGCGCACCATAGGGTCGGAGCGAAGTTCAGGTGGGAAAAGTTCGATCAGTCGGTCGTTGGTGGCGAGGTGTTCGAAGTCGACATCAAGACGGCGTAGCGCATCGGGATCGAGAACCAGATCAGCTGGGTCGTCCCAGAATCTCGGCGCACCAGGTAACTCGGCCTTCGGATCGAGGCCGAGGAAGCGTCGTGCCTCCGGTTCACGACATACCCGGTCGAGTCTCCATTCGCGCCCCCCATGAGACGGTGGCGTCTTGTGTGCCACCAGGTAGAGCGACTTCACGCC
>CAZKOI010000574.1:0-2028 GCA_964554315.1 uncultured Enterobacterales bacterium
CATCGCTTCGAGCGGTGCTCGAGTCGCGGCGAGAGCCGGAAAGCTGGACTTCAGCTGGTGTGTGATTTCTTCGGGCCTCAAGGGGCTGCGGTTTCGCGTATCCCAAGCCGCGACTGACATGGCGAAGACGGGATCGATCCCCGTCTGCTCCATTCGCTCGAGCGCATTCAACCGGAGGATCCCGGCGTCTCGATATTGTCCGTTTGCGTCTGCTATGACCATCCCTGCCAGCAGCACCGACACCCGAGTTCGGAGGGCGAAGGGCCGATGGAATCCCATCTCGCCGCCTGCAATGTCGGCCATCACAGCCTGCACTTGCTGTTGAAGCGCAAATCCTGAGTCAAGGACGGCATCAGGGACCACTTGCCCCTCTACCACAGCGGGTGCCACGGCAGCCGCGAGCACGCTCTTGTCCTTCCACTTAGACACAGCCTCAATGCCCTTCATGGTTCCCTCAGCGATGAAGCCAAGGTCTGCAGGCATCAGATCGCTCGCACAAAACAGCCATGCATCATCAACAGGTAGCTCCACGTGGGTGGTCGAATCAGGTGCCCCGACGGCATAGCGGGCTGCAACCTGAGCGAGCACCCCGGCATCCGTCGGCGGCGCGGCGGCCTTCGCGGCGGCCTCATGCCAGGCCGCCCGAGTCAGCAGGCGAGTAGGATCCATCACCGCCATCTCTCGCGCCTGTTCCGACCGCTCCCTCAGCATCGCATCCGGCTCAACATTTGCTGGAGGGTCGACACCAGGCTGAACCTCACCGAGACCACCCGATATCTTTGAGAGCGCGTCGAGGTCTGGAAGTTCACTGCCCGTCTTCAGCACCGCGAGCCATACTGCAGCCCTTTCACTGAACGGGCTCGAGTCGGATACTGTGCCCAGAGCCTTGAGCGCCTCTTCACGCTCCCCTCGAATCGCGTACCCGACGCCTACCACGTAGGAGAGGTCCGCCGGGTCCGTCTCGGCTGAATCGACCCCGAACGCCTCCACCGTGGCATGCGCCGACAGTAGAGCGCCCTGGCGGTAGATATCAGCCAGACCTTGGTGAGCACGAGCTAGGCCGCGGGAATCCTTGGACGCAGCAAAGCTACCCAAGGCACCGCTGAGATCGTACTCAAACATCGCTCGCCAACCGTCACTGCCTTCGAATCGATTTCGTAGGGCATCATCAGCCATACGCACCGGCCATGTCTTCGCCACCAACGCGCCGTCGACTGCGGCACGCACCTCGACCTGTGGGGCCCCCGATGGCTTCGAGTCTTCCCCACACGCAGACGCTATGGCCGCCAAAGCCACTGGCACAATCAACCTCACAGGGGACAGAACTCCGTGTTTCCGCTGGCGGAGACGCAGGCCGCTAGCGGCTTAGCCGTGTCCTTACCGGCCGCCTTCGCGTAGTCGAGCCATGCACGAGACGACTGCTTGGCCATTGAGCGATACTTGTTGGCCTTGGCCTCATTCTTCTCGTTGCGGTCCTCGACGAAGCGCTTCTCAGCGCGCTTCCACAGTCGGCTCGACGCCTGAGACTTGAGTTGGTGAAGGATGTAGACATTCTTGGTGTGCGCCCCACCCGTCCATTTGGCCTTGTTTTCGAGCGCGTAATCTGACCACTTGATGACTTGTGTCGCCTTGCTCACTCCCTTCTTGTGCAAGAAAACAGAGAAGGAAAGGCACATATTCGGATCGGAACGGTCGATGCTCTCTAGGTGGCGCTTCATGAGCCGCTCCCAGTCCGGCTGATCGCCTCGCGCCTTTGCATCCGCCACAAGGACACGACTGATTTTGTCCTTCTCGGTCAGCTTTGAGGCCAAAGCAATCCGTCCATCGAGACACTTACGAATACCCACGCCGAGCTGTCCCAGCATGGCCTTGGTCTCGAGCGACTTCAAGTCATCGCAGGTGTCCTCCTCGACCGGTGGAGGCGGTGGCGGAGGTGGGGGTGGAGGAATGATGTCCGCGACAGGGGGTGGATCCGGCTCCGGCTCTGGCTCCGGCTCCGGCAAAGGTTCGGGTTCGGGTTCGGGTTCG
>CAZKOI010000575.1:0-2025 GCA_964554315.1 uncultured Enterobacterales bacterium
CCTCAATGGCGAGGCTAAGACCATCACGACAGTTCCAACCGAGGGACCCACGGCTGGGGCGACCTGGCTGAGTCCCGAGGTGCTGGCCATTCCCCTGCCCGCGGCCGAAGGCAAGACAGCCGAGCGGATTGCGATCTACAATCGTGCCGCTGCCGCAATCGAGATGAGAGAGCTGACGGTGACCCACCCGTCTGATCTGAGTCCCTTTAAGGACGGCCTGATCTTCACTGCACTCGACGACGCTGGCCTCCGCCGTCCTTACACCATGGACATCGACACAGGCGAGGTCCGCCGTGCCCTCCCATGGCTTGACCAGCCCGTGGTTCGGTTGGCCGTATCCGAAGCCTCGGACCTCGTCGCTTGGAGCAGCAAGAGCGACACGGAGCTGGTCCGTCTGAGCACGGGCGAATCCCTGCGACTCTTCACGGGCGTCTCCCGCGCGGTTCCTCATCCCGATGGGCGCTGGATAGCACTCGAGACTGAGGGTGCAGAGATCAGTCACTTTGACCAGCGAACCTGGAATGAGATTTCTCCCGAAGCCCGCAAGCGCGAGCTGGCGAGACAGGAGAAGTGGGCAGCGCGCCAGCCCGAGTGGGTCGAAATGAGCGTTAAGCCTCCGGAGGTTCAGCTGTTCGATCTCACCAGCGATAAGCGGTACCGGATTACTGCTTTCTGGGGCGATGACCTCGCGTGGTGCCCCGCGAAAGGGCTCTACATGGCCTTCATAATGTGGGGAATCGAGGGCAAGCAGCTGAACCGAAACGTGGGCCTTACTTCCTTCGCTGAGCGCGTTCGAATGATTGATGCCGCCCAGATGCCCCTCGGTGTTGAAGCCGTCGACGCGACACCCTCTGCAAGGTGATACTTCTCCCCATGTAGAATGGTGCGGTACTAGGAGATCAATGTCTTTCGACGCCACTGACCGAGACCAGTTGATTCTCGAGTTTTACCCCATGGTGCGCCAGGTCGCCTACCGCATGGCCCGACGCTTTCCGCAGTGCGTGGATGTGGAAGACCTGGTCAACATCGGTATGATTGGACTTATCGACGCCGTTGATCGCTTTCAGGCCTCACGAGCCCCATCTTTTGCGGCCTATGCACGGATTCGCGTGCAGGGCGCGATCGTTGACGAGATGCGTAAGAACGATTGGGTACCACGCTCGGTTCGAGATCGTGCAGCCATGATCGAGCGAGCAAAGCGGCAGATCAAGCTGAAGCAGAACCGCGAGCCGACTGCCGGAGAGATTGCCGAACATCTTGGTGTGGACAAAGTC
Organism: uncultured Enterobacterales bacterium; assembly: GCA_964554315.1. Classification (GTDB taxonomy): domain Bacteria; phylum Myxococcota_A; class UBA796; order UBA796; family UBA796; genus UBA796. Next base: position 1,275 of record CAZKOI010000575.1, read on the forward strand.
CGCCTTCTCGAGCTTGTTCAGAATGCGAACATTCGTATTCTGGTCAGCACAGAAGAAGGTGGTGACGACAACATCACGGTCGGAGAGCGGCTCGAGAGTACGGCCGAAGGCCCCGAGGAACAAGCGGCCCGACACCACCTAGGCGCCATCGTTCGCGAGGAGATTGCCAAGCTGAACGAGCGCGAGCGGGTGATTGCCGAGATGTACTATTTTCACGACCGCACCTTCAAAGAAATCGCGGACGCACTCGGTGTGACGGAGTCCCGAGTCAGTCAACTGCACACACGGATGAAGAAGCAAATCAAGGAGGCCATGACCGCGCGCCTTCAGAGTTAGTTGAGGCACGCTCGCAGGACTTCAGCGTCGTCCGGCTCAAACCGAACCCCACCCGCGTCGTCCTCTCCACACACTCGCTGTCCATTGATCTCAACACATAGGTCCAGGACGGTGCCATCGGGCGGTGGCTGGCCCGCGACGTTGAAGCGACAGTGCTTACTCCCTCGATAGGCCTCAACACCAATGCGAAAGGCCTCAATGCGGGTGTCGAACCTTGCGGCGACGGCTGACCGATACTTGGCCAACGCCTGCAAAATCGGTGAGAGCGAGTAAACACCGACCACTGACCCGCTTCCAGACTGGAGCGCCGAACCTTGCCCCGGTAAGAGCCGAAGATCGATTCTTCCGATGTGTCGGTCACTATCAAAACGGACGTGAACGTTCGCTGTACCGGATACCTGCTGTCCGAGGTTCA
>CAZKOI010000576.1:0-2000 GCA_964554315.1 uncultured Enterobacterales bacterium
TCCCCGTCGGCATCCGCATCCGCGTCCGTATCGGCATCCGCGTCGGCATCCGCATCCGCGTCGGCTTCAGGGCCTGTTGGGGGATCCGCCACCTTTTCGGACCCGCAACCAAACACCAAGACAAGCGCAAGAAATCGAAGAGTCATGGGTTCCTCCCCCTAGCAGACCACTCTATCGCCCTGAGGCTTATCGGGCTTGACGTTTCGTCACCCACCGATAACCCCGAGTCGGAGACTCTAGGCATGACCTCACCCCTCGCACCGACGTTATTGACCATCATGGTCGCCTGTGGGCCACACAAAGAGAGCGTGCCCGATGACACCGGAATCGCGGGCCAGGGTGACAGTGCGGGGGTAGACACGGGGTCGGGAGCCCAACCTCAAGCCGACACGGCAGACCGTCTGGACACTGCGAATCGCGACACATCCACTCCGATCGATACGGGCTCCCCATCTACCGATGACACCGGTACCGCGCCCGAAGAACCGTTTGAACCCGATTGGCCTTCAGACATGGACCCCTTTGCCGACGCACTCGTTGCATTCATTCCTGGGCCCGATGCGGGATTTGGTGCTGAAGGCCTGCCCGATGTCGTCCTTGGTCCACCGGTGGGAGGAGGCGCTGGAGGAGGCTCTGAGCACGTGCTCACCTTGGGCGAGCTGGGGTCCATCACGCTCGAGATGACCGACCTTGAGATCATTGATGGGCCAGGCCCTGACCTTATCGTCTTCGAGAACCCCTTCCCGGCGTGGCGCGAGACCGGACGAGTCGAGGCCTCACTCGACGGCATCGACTGGTACGAGTGGCCCTGCGAGGCCGAGAACATCACGGATGACTTTCCAGGCTGTGCCGGCGTGGGAACGGTCCACGCCACACCCGATTTTTGGGTCGACCCCACCGACCCTTCGGCCGCCGGCGGTGACGCATTCGACCTGGAAGACCTCGGACTGCCCGCTGCTCGCTTCATCCGGATCACCGACAGCGGGCACAACGCATTCGGCTACGGCGGAACTACGGGAGGCTTTGACCTCGATGCGATTGCCGCCGCCAACTGGGCAGTCGTGGCGTCCGAGTAACTCAGTACTCGACGGGCTCCGCATCCAGATATCGCCAGAGGTACCACGTTCCCACCGTTCGGTAAGGCGCCCACGCAGCCGCCACGGCAGCCACCTCCTCAACATCGAGAGTTGCCCCGCCGCGATAGAGCCGCTCGACCGCACGAATCACACCTATGTCGCCCAGAGGAAGGACGTTCGGGCGCAACAGCGAGAAAATGAGCACCATCTCCGCGGTCCACGGCCCAACCCCGCGTAGGGCCGTGAGCCTGCGACGGACCTCATCATCATCCCAGCTTTCCCATGGCGCGGTGTCGACCCAGACGGCATCTCGCGCGAGCCCTTGGATGTACTCCACCTTTCGCCCTGACAGACCAACGGCTCGGAGTACTTCAGTCGGATGGGACAAAATCCCATCGGCATCGACCTCACCCACAAGGCCGACCAATCGCTTCCAGACAGCATCCGCAGCCTTCGCCGAGATCTGCTGGCCCACGATCGCGTGCACCAGCGTCTCAAACACATCGCGCTTCGAGCGAAGGGGCGGATCTTCATGGGCATCGATGACCCCGCCAAGTATCGGATCGACTCGGCGCAGATGTGCCTTCGCTTCATCCCAGTAAGGGGGAACCATCAAGACCTCCTCGTCGCAATCAGCGGCGACGTACCCCCCGCACTTATCCGGTGAAAGAACAGGATGAAGACCGCAGCCTCCTGTAGACTGCACTCAAATGGAGGAAGCGGTGAGCTTACACGTACCTATGTCCCTCCTGCTCGCTCTCGCGGCGCTGGGCTGTGACGCGGGCAAGGACACCCACAGCAGCGCTGTCTCCCCCGGGGAATCAACCGACAACGATGCCGACATCGACGCTGATGCCGACGCCGATGTCGACGCCGATGCCGACGCCGATGCTGACGCCGATGCTGACGCCGATGCCGACGCCG
>CAZKOI010000577.1:0-2000 GCA_964554315.1 uncultured Enterobacterales bacterium
CGCGAGGCCGCCGTCAACCTCTCCGCGGTGTGCAGCCATGAGGGCGCCCATCACCCGCCCCATGTCACTGGGTCCCGAGGCTCCAGTCTGCTCGATGGCGGCCGCTACCCATGACCGTGTCGTCTCCTCATCAGCGAGGGATGGAAGGAAGGCTTGGAGTACTGCCAGCTCCGCACGCTCCAGGCTTGCGAGGTCCTCCCGACCCCCTTGGTCGTAAGCCATGATGCTCTCTTTGCGCTGCTTCTCAAGCCGACGCAATATCTCTACCGCAGCAGCATCCTCCACCGTCTCCGAGCCATCCTTCTTCATCGCCTCGATGAACGCGGCGCGGATCCCTCGAAGAGCCCCAAGCCGAACCTTGTCCTTAGAACGCATCGCCTCTTTCATCTGAGCGGTCACATCATCAACAATCGCCACATCACACCTCGATATTTGCAGAGCTAACCGCTGACTCTATTGGTGGCTCCCCGAGACGTGATTACCTTCACCCAATGGCGAGCTACTCTCGACGGGCCATTGGCCACCAATCTATTGATCCCGGCCGGTCCGAGCGTCGCCCTCTGCCCGCCCGATCGAACGCCGATGCGAATGAGCGACTGAGGCAACATCAAGCCCTTCGGGACCTGGTCCGAGGCACCAACACCAATGCCTTCGAGTCAACAGGACTTCGACCAGAGGTCTTCTCAAAGGCGCTCAGGGCATTCGAGCGAGCCTTCGCCCAAGGCCGCTCTGACGAAGCGGTGGTGACCATCATTGACTACGAGCTTCACAGCAGCGCAAAGCGAATGTGGGTGATCGACCTCGAGACCAAGCGCCTTCTCTTCCACGAGCATGTCACCCATGGGCGAGGGTCCGATCCCAACCATGACGGCTTTGCCGACCGAATGAGTAATGTAAACGAATCGAACTCGAGCAACGTGGGGCTCATGGTGACGGGTGAAACCTATACAGGCGCGCGCGGCTTCTCACTGAAGCTGGATGGCCTTGAGCCCGGGTTCAATGACAACGCGAGGAGCCGCGGTATCATCGTGCATGGCGCGACCTATGCCGACGAAGGGTTCTTACAGCAGCACGGTAAGACCGGACGCAGTCAGGGATGCCCCGCCGTTGACCCTGATGTAAACGGTGCCGTTATCGAGACCATAAAGGACGGTAACCTCGTCTTTGCGTACTACCCCGACCCCAACTGGCTGCGGCGTTCCACCTTTTTGAACAACTGAGGGATTGAATTGCGCCCATCGAGCGTTTAGATCACGGATGCCCGATGCCGTGTTGGGTCGGGCACCAAGACAAGCACTCGGAGCATGGCTTTATGAGCATGCTCCCCATGATTCGCTCAAGGAGGAATCACCATGCGTACATACGATCTCACTCCCCTATTTAGAACCTCGGTTGGCTTCGACCGCATGAGCCGGCTGATGGAGTCGGCGCTGCAGATGGAGGGAGCCGCCAAGGGCTACCCCCCGTACAACATCGTCCGACGTGACCAAGACCAGTACCGCATCACCTTGGCGGTGGCAGGTTTCGCGGAGGGTGACCTAAACATCGAGCTCCACAACAATCTGCTCACCATTACCGGGCGAAAGGAAGACACGGCTGACGCGGGCGGCGAGTACCTCTACCAGGGCATCGCTACCCGAGGCTTCGAGCGACGCTTCCAGCTCGCCGACCACATCAAGGTGTTGGCCGCCCAGCTCGACAATGGCTTGCTGCACGTCGACCTTGAGCGAGTCATCCCGGAGGCGCTCAAGCCCCGCTCGATTCCGATCGGTGTTGTGACTTCCGGGCCCGCGCTCGGCGCTGTCACTGCAGGCGAGGCCCCGCCCGCCGCCTGCTGACCAGCGGGTGACCATACGACTGACCAATCGAGGGGGCGCACTCCGTGTGCCCCCTCTCCTTTTGGGGTCACTACCCGGCCGTCATCTCACCCATACAGACGATTGCTCGGGTGCCCGACCAGCAGCAGGACAGCGGGCTAAACACCGCTGCTGTACTGCTGC
>CAZKOI010000578.1:0-1999 GCA_964554315.1 uncultured Enterobacterales bacterium
AGCCCAGCGTCCTACTACACGCCAGAAGATCTGGTCGAGATTCGAGCACGGATTGAGAACGAGTTTGGCGGACCCGTCTCGCCGCTACAGCCCAGAGATAAGATCGTTCTGCACGTACCGGTGGCAAGCTATCTTCGGTTCTTGCCGGGTATCTTTCAGGGCGCGGCCCCCGCAGCATCGCGGGACGTGATTGCGACCTCAGAGCGCTCCATTCGGCAGTGGGGCGCCAAGGATGAGGTGGCCGTCTCAGAGGTCAGCCGTCATGAAGCGGACCAGTTTCGGCGGTTCCTCTTCATCTTTCAGCACCTGATGACCACCGTCACCGAACGGATCGATGGGCTTCCTCAGATGACCAACCCCATGGTCGTGGACCCGAAGTTCCTTCCCTGGCTGGCCTCATGGGTCGACTTCTCACTGGACGAGGCTCTGCCGCTTCATCAGCAGCGCGAGCTGGTTCGCCGCTCGATACGGCTTCATCGGACGCGGGGAACGCGGGAAGGCATCGAAGAGATGATACGGGTGCTCACCAGCGCCCCTGTGGTGATCGAGGAGCACCGGGCTCCGGCGCCCGCTGTGCTGGGAAGAATGACGCTCGCAGGAGGGCGAAACATCGAGGAACGCTACCTGCGAGCAGAGCCCCCGGGGCACTTTCTGACCAAGGAAGGACGCCAGAGCGGCACATTTTTTGTCCTCCGTCTGGAGAGCCAAGAGGCGTTCAGGGTGCGCTTCGGTGAGCGAGCAGCGGCTGTACTGCGGCGCATCACCCACATTGTGACCCGTGAAAAACCCGCGCATGTGACCTTTACTTTGCAGTTCGATGATGGCGCGAGAGCGTGACTGAGGATGAACAATGAGTGACCAAAACCTGACCCGCTTGCGACCCTTTGAGGGTCTCTGTCTGACAGCGGATGATCTGCTCGATGAGCAGGAGTACCATCGCGCGAACAATCACCGCCACAACCTCTACATGCACGGGCACGGCATCGTACAAGGACTCCAGGTGGAGCTGGGACAAGCGCGCAAGAAGTACAACGCGGTGATTGAAGCCGGTTTTGGGGTCACGCAGATGGGTCAGGGGGTGCTCCTCTCGGACGCGGCGAAGGTTCCCCTCGAGGTCCCCAAGAAGGACGGCGAGTACATGCTCTGGCTCTTTCATGTCGAGGCGCCAAGAGAGGAAGACGGCCGCCCTATCTTTGACACCTCGGACACCCGGGCCGCAAGAGTCGAGGAGTCGGTAGCGCCGCGTCTCCACCCCATCGACGAAAACCAAGTGGACGCGGTCGCGCTGTGCAGAATTAATGTGCGGCTTGGCCGGATGGTTCAGGTCCGACTGCCTGTGCCGCGATGTGGGCGACAGACCCGTGCCGCCGAGAGCTACCTCAAGCCGCGAGTGGTTGAGTTCATACGGGTCAACAAAGGCGTCGTGCAAAACCTGTTTCGCACCGCCCTTCTCAAGGAGCTGGACATCAGCGTACAGGCGTTTCAGTCTGCGCTGATCTCCAGCGAGTTCTTGCTCATCGAGGAGGGCACCACAGACCGTGTGCTCTACCGGGTTGCGGGCTCACTGATTTCCTACGCGCACGACTTTTACAGCCCGCTTCCCAAGACCATTGAGCGGGTTGAGAAGTTCAAGGAGTTCGTCAGGCGGGTGAATGCGGAGGTGCCCGGCGCGGACCAAGGCGACGAGGTCTGGCTCAAGTGGTTCGACAAGTTTGAGCGTCTCCTCCAGCCCCTCGGAAAGATATCTGAGGAACTCGAGGCGACGGTCGAGGCACAGCGCTAGGAGTCGAGAGCGATGGCGGTAGATGGGCAGACCGTCTCGGTGAGGGTGCAGGTCGTTGACATGCAGCCTTTCCTTCTGGATCTTCAAGTCCCGACCTATCTTCCGGCACGGGACCTCACACAGCGAATCGCGAGAGACGCGGGCCTGGAAGCCTATTGGGGGGATGGGCGAAGGAGACTCTACTGGTTGCGCGCGCGCGGGCGCCTGATGGAAGAG
>CAZKOI010000579.1:0-1980 GCA_964554315.1 uncultured Enterobacterales bacterium
CCACGGGCGATGGGGAGCACGACGCGCGTGCGGAAGACGAAACCGATGTGAATGGGGCCTACGAGTTCACTGGCATCCCCATCGATCGGGAGTACACGGTCTACGCCATTAAGGGAAGCTTCGAGGCGAGCTTCAGCGTTTCAGTGGGCAGCGGCATGACGGAGATTCCTTCGGATGAGTGCATGCTGGAGCCACCCGATATCGCGGTAGTCACTGGAGACTATGACCACATCGAAGACATCATCGCCGGCATGGGACTTGACTACACCGAGATCGATGGCCAGTACACGACGGGGGAGTACCTGACGTTTCTCCGGAACCCAGAGGCCATGGCCGAGTTTGACATTATCTTCTTCAACTGCGGCGCAGGCATGGACTGGCTGTACACCGACTCGGACTTGATTCGCTCGAACATCCGAGAGTTCGTGGCCAACGGAGGCTCGATCTATGCCTCCGATTGGGCCTATTACTACGTCGAAGCAGCCTTCCCGTCCTACATGGAGTTCTATGGTGCCGACGAGACCTACGGGTCGCCACAGGTGGGGGCAGCGGGCTCAGTGTCGGGGCGCGTGCTGGACCCAGCGATGGAGGTCATCATCGGCAGTGCGATGGCCGACATCAACTTTGACCTCGACATGTGGGTCGCCATGGAGAGCGTGAGCTCGGAAACCAATGTTCTCATTTCAGCAGACGTGCCGATCTGGGGTACATGGTCGACCTCCATGCTCTACAACGTGCCCATTGCCGCTCGGTTTGACTATGGAGAGGGTCGTGTGCTGTACACCGCCTTCCACAATGAGCATGCAGCGACGACGCTCGACATGACGGACATCCTTGAAGAGATCATCCTCAGCCTCTGAGTTCGCCTCGCACAGCCTGTTGATCCTCCTGCTCGGAGGCTGCGCCGACTTGGGCCTGAAGGACCCTGAGGGTGTTCCGGAGCGCGAAGACTGGCAGTCGCGAGACACCGCATGGCGAGATCAGGGACCCGACGGTGACTTCGACACGGATGCTGATTCGGATGTGGATGCGGATTCAGACGCGGATGCGGATTCAGACGCGGATGCTGATTCGGACGCGGACGCTGACAGTGATCCGGGCGGCGCAGTCAGTGGGCTGGTCGATTTTTACTACAATGTGAATGCCTGTCCGGAATGCTTGGAACCAATGCCGTCCTTGGTAGAAGTGGCGGCGAGTGTACGCATTCATTCGCCCACAGCCGGGTCGTGGCTGGATTGGCTACCGGCAATGGGGGCTTGCGTGAGAGACCCGGTGCGGACACCGCTCGCGACCACGGGCATCAACCTGGGAAGCGTCGCGCAGCTCAGCGGGTCGGGGGCCTCGGCCATCACGATGAGCATTAATCCGTCGACGAATACCTACTCGGCCACAGGCCTACCTCCAGAGGCGTGGGTGAGTGGTGTGGACTACACGCTCAGCCTTCCGGGCGAGGGAATCGCCCACCCTGGTGCACTTCGAACACCGGGTGGTTTCGAAGCGCTCGGGCCATCGGGCATCATGAATGATGTCTCGGGTGCGTTCACGCAGGCGATTTCCGCGGAGGGGGCAACGTTTACGTGGTCGCCCCCTGGGGTGAGCGATGGTCTGGTTATCTCATTGATGATGTACGACGGCAGCACCTACGCCTATCGAGGTGAGGTCCTGTGCTGGGCCCCTGACACCGGATCATTCACGGTTAGCCCTTCGTACTTCTATTCACCGGTCCCGTTCTACGACGGCGACCTCATCTTCGTCGGTATACATCGGTACACCGAGACCCTGACGGTCAATCCCCACGATGGCGCACTGCTCCAAGCGGTTGCGAAGAAGGGCCTGATTGGCACAGGGATGCTAGTTCCATGATCCTCGACCATCATCTCCTCTTCATCTCACTGGCTTGAGAGGATTACCTGTGAATACGCCTTCGATTTTTCTTTCCTTCGCGCTCTGCCTGACCATCGCTTGTGCCAAGTCTGAGGA
>CAZKOI010000580.1:0-1974 GCA_964554315.1 uncultured Enterobacterales bacterium
CATCCGCATCCGCATCCGCATCCGCATCCGCATTCACATTGACGTTGACGCCTTCCTTCTCACCTTCATCGCTGCCACACCCCATCGCTATCGACGAGGAGATCAAAACAGTCAAAACATTCAATCGCATGGTCTCTCCATAAATATCGGCCCTCAAAGGGGACCACCGCACCATAACCAAAAAGTATCAACAGTCACCCGACAATGCGCCGGTTATGACCATCCGCTCAGGGGTGGGGACGTGAACCGAAGCTTGGTCCATGAGGTATGGCGCCTCGTCGTGCCCGTGATCATTCAGGGCATGGTGGTCACTGTCGTGTTCTTTACGGACCGGCTGTTGGTGGGACGGTACTCCGACATTGCGCTGGCATCGATGCAGATATCGGGTCCTCTGCTGTGGTCCTTGTTCAGCATCTTCGCAGCGTTCACTGCTGGGACTATGGCCGTGATAGGCCGAGCCGTCGGTGCCAAGGACGCAACCGAGGCTCGCCAAACACTCAATGGCGCCTTTCTTCTGGCCGCAGCCATCGGTTTGATCACCATGCTCGGCTGCCTCGCCCTGCAGGACTGGTTTGCACACGTCTTGGCTTCGGGGGACGACGCCGCCGACGCCCAAGCACTCGCCGTGCTGTACATGCGGATTGTGTTCTACGGCCTCCCGCTCAATCTCATCCAGATCGCCGGGGTCACCGCTCTTCAGGCCGACGGTGACACGCGGACCCCGATGTGGATCTCCACGGTACAGGGTGTCCTCAACCTCGGGGTGAGCTGGGCGCTACTCTGGGGTGCCGGTCCTCTGCCTGCTTTGGGGATCGAGGGGGCCGCCATCGGCACGCTGGTCTCGTTTGGGGTGGGTGCGGTTGCGGTGACGGTGCAGCTGGCGACACGAGACGGCATCGTCAAGCTCGACCCAAAGATCGGTGCGAGCCTCGAGAGCCTTCGCCCTGTCCTCAAGCTGTCCGTTCCCGCCTTTGGGGAGAAGATCGCCTTTCATACGGCGTTTGTGATCTTCGCAGCCTATGTTGGGCACCTCGGTACCCTCGAGATGTCCGCGAACCAGGCGTTGATCGCCATCGAGTCCCTGGGCTTCATGGTCGCGCATGGATTCTCAGTCGCCGCGAGCGCACTCGTCGCCCAGAAACTCGGTGCGGAGCGTCCCGATCAGGCCAAGGCAGTCGGGTGGATATCCGCCATCCTCGGCGCGGGCGTTCTCGGGGCTGTCGGACTCCTTTTTTGGTTCATACCCGAGACCTTGCTGGGCTGGTTCACCGACAACCCTGAGCTCATCGCAATGGGAACGCCGTGCCTCAAGCTTGCCGCCGTCATCCAGCCCGTGATGGCCGTCTGCGACGCGATGGCTGGCAGCCTCCGTGGTGCCGGCGATACTCGCTCACCGATGGTCGCAGCCTTACTTGGGCCGGGCCTGGTACGCCTTTTCTTTTGCTGGTTCTTGGCCTTCGAGCTTGAGCTGGGCCTCTACGGAATCTGGGTGGGCACCTCTCTGGACTGGATTGTGCGCCTTGTCTTCCTCATATGGGTATTCAGGCGAGGCAAGTGGCAGAAGATACGGGTCCGCTAGCCGCAAAATTTCGCACCCAGCCTCACCATACGCGGTACCCTCTCGCCATGCAGAAGGTCGTCGGCCCATACCTGCTCGGTGAGCAGCTCGGAAGAGGTGGCATGGGCGTCGTCTATCGGGCGATCCACGCGGATACAGGAATACCGGTTGCGCTCAAGATGATGCGGGTCGAGCCCGGCAAGACGCGTCACCAGTCCGTCTTCTTAAATGAGCTTCATCAGGCGGCGAAGCTCGACCATCCGAACATCGCTACCATCTTCGACTACGGCGAGACCACCGCGGAGGACTCCGAGCGAAGCGGCGGTGAGGTACTCGCCGATCAGCCCTACATCGCGATGGAGATCGCCCACCGTGGCTCGCTCGACCGCCTTGACGACATCCTGAGCTGGCACGAT
>CAZKOI010000581.1:0-1973 GCA_964554315.1 uncultured Enterobacterales bacterium
TGGCTTTCGCAGCGCTCCGCTGGTCATTTGTGACGAGCGGAGACATGACTCCAAAGATCTCGGAGGCCGTTCGACGATGAATGTCCTCACCATTGAGGAAAGCATCAACTAGAGGCCCATCACCGCAGAAGTGCGCGAGAATACGGAGCTCGACCTGGCTGTAGTCAATGCTAAGAAAGCGATGACCTGGCTTTGCTACAAAACAAGCCCGAATCTTTCGGCCTGCATCCGTACGAACCGGTATGTTTTGTAGGTTCGGATTGTTGGATGATAGACGACCCGTCGCCGCCACAGCCTGGTGAAAGGACGTGTGGACTCGGCCATCCTGGGCCACAGACAATGGGAGGGGGTCTACATAGGTCGACTTAAGCTTTGCAAGCTCTCGATAGTCCAACATGAGTCGACAGAGTTCATCCCCCTGCAAATCACGAAGGGTCGCGAGCGTCTCGGCATCTGTACTCGGGCCTGTCTTAGTCTTCTTGATGGGCTTTAGACCACGCTTTTCGAATAAGATTGGCGCTAGTTGTTTGGTCGAGTTCATGTTGAACTCTTCACCTGCCTCCGCGAAGACCTGATCCTTGAGGACCTCAATCTTCTCGCCTAGCTCCACGCTCATGTCTCGTAACGCACCTACATCGACACCAATCCCCGTCAACTCCATGTCCGCGAGAACCTCGATGAGCGGTAGTTCCAGGTCTCTGTAGACACGCCCGAGAGGGGCAATCTCATCGGCCATTGCGCGCTCAAGCGCCAAGACCACATCGGCATCCTCGGCCGCGTACGATGTCGCCTCGGCCACAGGGACCCGGTCGAAGGCACCGTCATAGGCGGCTGTGGTCTCCTCGTAGGAGAGCATTCTGTGTCCCAAGTAACGATCGGCGAGCGCATCCAAGCCATGCTGGCGCTGGTCTGCAGCCACCACGTAGTCAGCGAGCATCGTGTCTCCGTCAATACCTCGGAGTTCGAGTCCGTTCACTCGGAGTACCTTGAGGTCGAACTTGAGATTCTGACCCGTCTTCTTGACAGCAGGATCCGCCAAGATTGGGCCCAAGACATCGATGGCTCCCACACAGTTCGGGCCATCCAAGTGGCCTATTGGCACGTACACGGCCTCATTGCCCCATGCGAAGCTCATCCCAACCAACTTCGCCTCGAGCGGGTCGAGCGAAGTTGTCTCTGTGTCAAAAGCAAACCTTCCCGCACCGACCAACCCGTCAGCAAGCTCAGCCAGGTCATCGCCCGAAACGATGGTTCGATAGCGAGAACGGTCAAGGCTGACTGGTTCCGCACCGGCACCACCAAGCCGTTCCTGCGCCAACGCGTGCAAGCGCTTGAAGCGATATGAACGAAATCGGGTCTCTAAAGCGGCCCAATCCGGCTCCTGAACCGCGATGTCCGCCAAGCCAAAATCGAGCGGAACATCACACTTGATCGTGACCAGTCTGTGTGCCAAGGCGACATCATCTGCTGCTGCAGCAACCTTCTCGCCTGTCTTACCACCGATAGCGCCTGCGTTCGTGATGACGTCAGCGGCGCTGCCATACTTTAGAACAAACTGGGCTGCCTTCTTTGGGCCGACACCTGGGACGCCAGGGATGTTGTCAGAGGTGTCCCCCATCAGAGCAAGCAGTTCGATGATCTTTTCAGGCGGAACCCCCCACTTCGCCTCGACTTCGTCCGGGCCGAGGACGGTCTCACCGCCGCCGCCAAATCTCAGGAGCTGGACGTGAGGAGAAACAAGCTGGGCAAAGTCCTTGTCATTGCTCACTATGGTGACGGCAACCTCTTCGCTGCCGTACTGTGCGAGAGTTCCGATGATGTCGTCTGCTTCGTACCCTTCCATGTGAAGTGCGGATACGCCCCACTCTTGGCAGAGGGGGATGAAGTGCGGCCACTGCTCCCGCAAGTCTTCCGGCATGTCTGGCCGCTGGCCCTTGTAGTCAGGGTACAACTCGTTTCGAAAACTGAGGCCT
>CAZKOI010000582.1:0-1707 GCA_964554315.1 uncultured Enterobacterales bacterium
CGCTGCGCTGCTTCGTCGAGCACTCGACTATTCACGTCCATTCGGTGTACCGGTCTTTCTCCGTCCGGGAAACACCGATCTGGAGGGCGCAGGGGTGATGCACGAGGGCGAGGTGTCCACGCGCATCGGCCTCCGAGGAATCCCTTCTGCAGCGGAGGAGATCGGCGTCGCAACCGCCCTCGCACTTGCCGAGGTGTCAGGTGCACATGTCCACCTGAGTCAGGTGACGACCGCAGGCTCGGTCGAGATTCTGCGTTCGGGGAAGGCCAGGGGCGTGCGTATCTCAGCGGCAGCGCCGGCTCGAAACCTCTGGCTATCGGACGTGGACGTGGAGGCCTCGGTCTACAGTACATCGATGCGTCTACTTCCTCCGCTTCGGGCCGATGCCGATGTCCGTGCGCTGAGGTCCGCGGTTGCGGACGGGACGGTAGACTGTATTACGGCCGACCACGTGCCCATGATGAGCCTCGAGAAGGAGCTGGAGTTCATGCACGCCAAGCCCGGTGCGATGGGGCTCGAGACCGCCCTGTCCGCGGCTCTGACGGCAATCGAAGACCCTGCTTTGGTCATTTCCGCGCTCGCTGTAGCACCGGCTCGGGTCATCGGACGCACCGCGGACCTACGAACGGGATCAGTCGCTGACGTCGTCCTCTTTGATCCCACCGCGCGCCGCGTCGTCAGCGGCCCTTTTCGCTCCAAGGGCCTCAATGAGCCCCTGTTGGGGAGGGAGCTGCGTGGTCGGGTCATCGCGACGATTCGGGATGGGTGCATCATCTACGGGCCCCACACGGAATGATCAGATACACTAGGCGGGTTGTCTATTTTGCATCCTGGGTCCGGTGCCTTTGAGGCGACCGTAGATCCGGAAACCAGCCACCTACAGAGGAAATCATGCAGCGCCATCCGATGACGCCAGAGGGCCACAAGAAGCTCTCCGAGACGCTAAAGCACCTGAAAGAAGTCGTTCGTCCACAGATCGTGAAAGACATCGAAGAGGCCCGTGCTCATGGGGACCTGTCGGAGAACTCCGAGTACGAAGACGCTAAGGAGCGGCAGAGCCTCACTGAAGGGCGAATCCGTGACATGGAGAGTAAGCTAGCGGCCGCAGAGGTCATTGACGTCACCAGGCTTGAGGTTTCGGATCGCGTGGTGTTTGGTGTGACGGTGGTGGTGGAGGATCTCGACACAGAGGAGGAGTCCAAGTACCGTATTGTGGGCGAGGACGAGTCCGACGTGAAGCAAGGTCTCATCAGCGTGCTCAGCCCCATCGCCCGAGCCTTGATTGGTCGCGAGGTGGATGACGAAGTGGTCGTCAGGGCTCCCGGTGGTGACCGTAAGATGGTCATTACAGAAGTCATCTATCAATAGGTGTGAGTGTGACTGTCATGGGTGGGTCCGAACTGGGTATCGCGGCATGGGGAGATCTCGCGGCTGTGCGGCGAACCATTGAATGGGTAGCACTGGACGAGGAGCGTCTGGCGCGCTCGATGTACACCGGATCGACGGTGAGCCGGCTCCTCAAGCGGATGAAGGCACGCCACCAGCTGAGCGATGAATTGGTCGATGTACTCGACTCGATGTCAAGCACGATGGATGCCTTTGACGGGGCGGATGCAGCAGGACGTTCAGCGATTGTGGAGGAGATGCGCAAGCTCCTTGACGGCTTGATACCGATTGGCGAGCTTGGGGCTCGTCGCCTCGATCTTG
>CAZKOI010000582.1:1717-1970 GCA_964554315.1 uncultured Enterobacterales bacterium
CCAAAGGCACGCCTTTCCAAGCCTTCTCGACGTGACCGGCGTAGCGGACGGGAGGGCGGACCACGAGAGTCAGCGTCATCGGGCGAGAACGTTTCGCCCGATGGCCAAGCAGTCGATGCGGCGGTTGAAGAGGCAGCGGCAGGTGTTACTGCCGCGGAAAAGGGGTCTTCGGACGAGATCGAAGGGATAGAGGAGCACGCCCTTGTATCCGATGGTCAGGAAGCCTCGACCGAGGCGGAAGAGGCTCCGGACG
>CAZKOI010000583.1:0-1965 GCA_964554315.1 uncultured Enterobacterales bacterium
TGATACTCGGGACGGGGTAGCCAGACGATTCAGCAATCTGGGTCATCATCCCGTGGGCGAACGTGTGCACGATTGTGCCGGCTTCCGACAAGTTGAACAGCTGCCGGCCAGTTTGATCATGCGTCGCACCTTGGTGGCCTAGCCGGGATGCGTCGAACACCATGAAGATGCCCTCGCCGTGCGTGCGGTAGCCAGGAAGCCAGTCATCTTCAGTGGTGTCGCGACCCCACATCAACTGGCGACCAGAGCGAGCCGCGACGGCGCTCGGGGTAATCCTGCTGAATCCGTTCACAACTCGTGTTTCAGTGAGGTTATGAACCGCAGTGATGTGGGTGAGCAAACCTGCTTCCACCAAATCGTTGGAGTAATCGTCAAGCGGTTTGTCCTCGACCGTCAGGAGAGGCGACGCATCCAGGGCCGGGTAGCGCCGACGACCAGCAAGGACGTCGAACTCGCGCTCTCGGGCGGCGAGGATGTCCCATTCCTGATCTGAGTTGTCTGGCGAGCCGCTCCGAATGTGCTGGATATGGTCGATTGCAGAATCGACGGTGGTCTGCCACCCCGTGTTGTCGAGCAGCAGTTGCGCTGTCGTGCGTTGTTCCTCGGGCGTCGAGAACGGCAGATGCTCGTAGGTTCCGACGGCCTCGAGATACCGCAGGAGTTCATCGTCGAGTCCTGCTTCGAGTGGGATGTGAATCGCTGACTTGGTGTTTGCGTAGTAGGCCTTGATGCTCGTGCGGGACACCACTTCCATCTCGTGCTCACACGGCTCGGCACTCACTGTCGGAAGCCACGGTCGGTCTCCACGACACGGCTCCGTGTCCAGCGTGCCTTTACCGCCGCACGTCACGCAGGTGATAGCGGGACGCTCGAGTTGGTCTCGCATATTCACCCTGGTGACGGGCCGTTCACAGCCAGGCTCATGTTCGATCGCAGCGTCGAAGTCGATTTCGGTCAGGTGGCCGACAGGGCATGCATAGAAGATCGGAACTTGGTTGACGCGCGACGAGCGCTTCCCTCCCAAGCAGTGAGGGCAGGGCCATGCTCGTCCTGCTGGCAGGCCGTGGGATCCGAGGATCACCCGTTGACACTGCCAATTGGTGCAGATGCCTGCGAGTGGGAACCGCAACAGCGGAATCTCCCAGCTTGTTCTGTCACCTGCGGCCGGCGGCGGTACGAACCAACGCGATCCTGTTGCATTCTGAAGTTCCGGTTCTTTGAAACGGTGCTTCGCGACATAGCGATTACGTTCCGACGGATCACCATGGCAGTAGTTGAGGAGCGAATGCTCCCACTCGGGAAGTCCAGCAACGAGAGCGGTCACCCCTTGACGTGTTCGGATGATTGAACCGACACCGAGCTGGAGCACCAGTTGGCCGCGTTTGATCTTGGTGAGGATGAATGATCGCTTGTTCACATCAACTCCTCGTCGTCGCCCTCGTCGGCGGCTTGCACCATCGGTTGCCGTGCCTGAATACCCGGGACGTGAATGAACCCAACTGCATCTGGGTCGACCGAACGGGTGGACGTCAGCACACGCCAGTAGACCGGAGTCAACCGGTCGGCAGGGAGCGGTGCGCCAAATGGAAACAGGAAACTGTCGTCAGGGCGCGCCCAGTCGGACCACACGAGTGGCCTCGGCGGCTTCAGGTCGATGACTCGTCGAAGCCGGGCGAGCTGCTTGCTGACATTTGCAGCGCTCCGGGCATCGCCGCAACGTGTGGCCCGGTCGATGAACAGTTCGGTCAGTCGGTCCCAATAGCTCTCAACTTGCTCGACGATCGTGGAACCCGTTCCAAGTAACTGGCACAGGGTGGCCGCAACGGTTGGAGCGGTGCGCTCAAGCGCCGGTTCGGTGAATGGTGTGACGCTCGCTCCCTCAACGGACGCGTACAACCGTCGGTGAAAGCTGCCGAAGTGCTCGTAGTGGGAGCGGTCCCTCGGAGTTCTCGTACCCAGCACATC
>CAZKOI010000584.1:0-1962 GCA_964554315.1 uncultured Enterobacterales bacterium
CCAGCCCGTACCTCGCACGGGTGCACAGGCCGCCAAGACTTGCGTGCCATCGCTCCGTGTGTACCGAACCTCCGCGCAAGACGCGTCAGGCTGAAAAATCTGAAAGTGATCCGGCTCAATCAGACCCGTTCCTCGACTGAGCGCAAGCCGTCCCGACCCATCAAGGAGCGCGACGTCTAGGCCATCCTCCATCGCCCGTTCGAAGCGTGCAGCGGCCCGGTCGAGCGCGAGCTCTACTGCGAGGAACATGGCCCGATCGACGGAGGCTGGGATGGCGACGGGCAGTACGGGGCCCGCACGCCCCTCCGGAGTGTATGGTCGACCAACGACCACAGGTCGATCGCTACTTCCTCCACGAGAAGCCCATTCCTCAAGCTCTTTCGACATGCGATCCACCGGTAGAGCGCGCTTGAAGGCCGCAAAACGGGCATCGGAGACCGACTCCTTTCCGTCCCATATGGCCTCAGGCTCAGTCCCCCTGAACACGCCCGGAATCAACTCCGCACCACTGGCATTTACCAACGTTACGACGTGCACATCGGATAGCTGCCGAAAGACCAACTGCTGGAACCCACCCAGCTTGCGATCGTTGAGCTTATCAAGTTGGAACGCATCGACTTGTTCTGCAATCTGTACAAGCTGAAACTGCAACCACAGGTCAACCTCGCTCGCCATCTGGTCTGCGCTTCGAGCCTGGCTGTCGGCCGCCTTTTGGGTCAGACTTTCGACGCTGACATTGATTGCACCGATTCCGAGTATCCCTAGCGGTATGACAGCTGCCGCACCGATGAGGATGATAAGCCTCGTCCGAAGGCGCACTCGCTACTCCGCCCTGGGAATGGTCATCCTAAAGACCGTCCCGCCCTCGTCAGCTGCGTGCAGCCCGATTGTCCCACGATTCTTTGTCATGATTCGATAGACGACGTTCAACCCAAGGCCCGTCCCCTTGCCCGGGGGCTTGGTGGTGAAGAAGGGGTCGAACACCTGACTGCGTAGGTCTTCAGGGATGCCGACACCATTATCTTCAACGACCGCCCATGCATGATCAATGGCCTGGCCGACCCTCACTGAGACCCGCCCACCAGAGGCCGGCGCTTCGTCTCGAACGGCCTCCACTGCATTCTTCACGAGATTCACAAAGACCTGCCTGATCTCGGTGGCTTGTGCGCGCACGAGCACCTCAGGTCCATCCTCACAGTCCACCGCCACGCCCGTCATGTCCACGCCACGTTCAACCATCGTGACCGCCTCGACGGCCACTCGTCGCAGATCCACAACCTCGGCACTCAGATCGGCCGTTGACCTCGAATAGCTGGATAGGTCCACGACAATTTCACGTATGCTCTGAGAATAAGCAGCTATCTCGGCTGCATATTCGTCAACCTTCGCCCGGTCCGTTTCATCCGGAATGGCTTCGGCCAGACCCAAAATACCAAACAAGGGGCTGGAGACCTCGTGAGCAATCCCGGCGGCTAATGTGCCGATCCCGGCCAACTTTTCCGCCTGTATGAGTTCCGACTTCAGCGCTCTGGCATCCTCAAGCGCCGACTCAAGCGCATCGTTCTTGGCCTGAAGTCGCTGAAGCAGCGCCTGATTCTCCTTGGCCAGCACCTGCTTCTCAAGCGCTCGACGAACCTTCTTCCGAATGTCGAAGACATTGTTCAAGGGCTTCACGACGTAGTCGAATGCGTCATGCTCCATCGCGGTGAGTGCAGAATCCAGCGATGCATACCCCGTGATGACAATCACTTCGATAAACGGGTCCAGGCTCTTGGCTGCCTTGAGGAGGTCGATCCCGTTCACGTCAGGGAGATTCTTGTCCGTAATGAGGAGGTCGATGGGTTGCTCATCCATGACACGAAGCGCATCGGTTCCGTTGCCGACGCAGGTCAGACGGACGGGCTCATCGTCGAAGACGGCCTTCAAAATTTGTAAAATGACCGGCTCATCATCAACGATGAG